>DATFJZ010000091.1:0-7976 GCA_035268945.1 Desulfobacteraceae bacterium
GTCTGCACCCAGGCGGGCCAGAACCGGGAATGCCCGAAAAAGGCGTGTCCCTATTTCAAGCCTGCCACGATGTCCGCGCCGGTGAACACGGCAAGTCTTGTTTCGTTTGATAAGGAGTGAAGGACCAGAGAATCCAAAGGAGAACCAAATGATAACCATTACATTCAATGCCTTCTCGTTTCTGCAGAAAAAACTCGCGTCAAAAAACATACCCCACTCAGAGGCGGCAATGGATATCCCCGAAGACATCAGTGTCACTGATCTCATCGGCCGGCTGGGGCTTGCCCGGGATGAGGTGGAGGGGGTCTTTGTCAACGGCAGGATTGTCTCCTTTGATGTCATAATCCAGGACGGAGACAGGGTGGCCCTGCTGCCGCCGGGGACCCCCGGTCCCTACAGGGTAATGCTGGGAATTGTCCAGAAAAACAGGTCTTGACCACAACACCGCTCATGGGAGGGAGGATCAGACGTCAAGGTCCACAAGGGTCCTTCCCTTTAATCTGCCGGCAAGCATGGCATCAATTTTCTCGCCCAGCCCGGCCAGGGAAATCTCCTGGTAAAGTTCAGTCAACTGTTCCGGTTTCCACTCCCCGGCCAGGAGTTTCCACACCTTTTCCCTTTCCCCCATGGGATAATTCTGGGAATCGATGCCGATGAGGGAGATACCCCGGAGTATAAAGGGAAAAACGGTAAGGTTGAGCTTTGGGGAGGCGGCATTGCCGCAGCAGGTCACCACTCCCATGGGGTGGATGGACTTGACCATGGTGTCCAGGACAGGGCCGCCCACGGTGTCGATTCCCCCGGCAAACCGATCTTTCATCAGAGGTCGGGGATTCTCCGCTTCAAACTCTTTGCGCAAAATCACCTCGGCGGCCCCGAGCCGGTAAAGGTAATCCTGTTCCTGCTCTTTTCCGGAAACGGCGGCAACGGTATAGCCTATTTTGGCCAGGATGGCCACACCGATGGAGCCCACGCCCCCGGTGGCTCCCGAGACAACCACCGTTCCCCGGTCAGGCGAAACCTGTTCTGTCAGGCGCATCACCGACATTCCCGCCGTCAGGCCGGCGGTTCCAAGGATCATGGCCTCCTTTGCCGTCATCCCGTCGGGCAGCTTCACTGCCCAGGCCGCGGGCACGCTGATGTATTGTCCAAACCCGCCGTCGGTGTTCATTCCCAGATCATAGCTTGTAACGATGACGGTTTCGCCTTTTTTGAACCCCTCGGCCCCTGAACGGGCAATGGTGCCCACCGAATCGATGCCCGGGGTGTGTGGGTATTTTCGTGTTACGCCTTTGTTTCCCGTGGCTGACAGGGCATCCTTGTAGTTCAGGGAAGAGTACTGCACCCGGATGAGGAGCTCGTTTTCAGGCAAGTCATTGATGGCTCTTGTCTGGATCCGCCCCGGGTATTCCCCTTCCTTCTCTTCAACAACAAACGCCTTGAACGTGTCTGGTATCATGATTTTTCTCCTTTTTTGGGGTCATCGTGACCTGGATTCTCTTTAGGAAGACCCGCCGGGCCCTCCGTATTCTCCATGCTGTGATGCTTGAAAGACAGCCTGGGGTCGCAGGTTAAGCCGTGGCGGCCTATGTGGCGGCCTGGAGAGAAGGATCAAGCATCGTGATTCAGGGTGACCACACGGTTTTTCCCCGCTTTTTTTGCCCTGTACATGGCCATGTCGGCTCGCTTGATCAGATCATCCACCCCGTCCTCCACCCCCGAATTATGGGCAAAACCGGCAACGCCTATGCTGATGGTAATCCGAATTGATTCGTGTTTGATATCGCCTTTTTTTCCCCTGATAACAAAAGAATAACTGCCAATGGTTCTTCTGATGGTTTCAGCCAGTTTTGCAGCGGTTTGCAACTCAACGGCAGGGGCTATCACGGCGAACTCCTCTCCGCCGTATCTTACAGGGGAAAATTCCATGCCTGTCTCCCGGGCACTGTCATCACAGGCAATCCGAAGCTTTTTTGCTACGGTTTTTAAGGCCTGATCGCCGATCTGATGGCCGTAATTGTCGTTGAACTGTTTAAAATCATCAATATCGATCATCAGCAGGTTCAGCCAGGTTTTTTCCCGGATCGCCTGGCCGGCTTCATAGGAGAGGTGTTCATCAAAATACCTGCGATTGTAGATCCTGGTCAGATGATCGGTGTTGTTCATCTGGTCGAGTTTTACAACATCGGACTGGAAAGCGGCGATGGTGGACTTGAACTTCTCCTTGATCACCCTGACCTTCTCTTCGACGGAATGATCCGACCGAACCTCCTTCAACGTTTCTGATTCAAGGGTTTTCACACGGCCCTGCCGTTTGTTACAGATCAACTGGAATTCGTTGGTGAGATCGTCAATTTCGGAAAGGGCGCCCAAAAGTTCTCCCTGGCAGACAGAGAAAAAAGCTTTGTTGTATTGGTTCAGCAGGAGCAGCAGGGAATTTTGTGAGAAATCCCTGTTTTGGGCATTGGCCAGTGCCAGCTTCATCACCGGTTCCAGCTTGCCCTTGGCAACGGTTTTTTCAACATTGGGATTCAGGTTGAGATTAGCGTCAAAAATCATCCTGTAGATGGTGCGCCAGCAGATCTCACCGGGGACACCCGCATCATCGAACAACTCAAAAAGGCGTTTTTCAGTGAATTTTTTTTCCTGTACAAAGATCTTTTCCAGCTCTGTTATTGAAACATCCATAATTTTGAAAACCGGTTTGTAAGGGGTTGCAAGAAATATGAAATATAGATCGTACACCAATCAGCAGCAAGAGTAAACCTCAACCTTGCACAAACAAGCCATTGAAAGCGATCCCAAGGACTTGATCATAAAACCCGATCATGCCGCCAGGGAATCAGGCTTTCATGTACAGCCCCCGTGCCTGGTTTTTAATCCGGCCCTTCTGTTTTGCCCGGAAGATGCAGTTCCGGATAAAGGTTTCGCCAAATCCGGTTCTCTGTTGTATCTCTTTGACACCCACGGGATTGACCCGCCTTCGTTCGATGAGTTTCACCACCGTTTCAAAGGGCGCGGCCTGGTTTGAGCTCTTTGCCGGTTCTTTTTCTGCTGTTTTTGCCGGGTTCTGTTTTTTTCTGCCCACAGCCGGTTTTTCTCGTTTGACAGCTGTCTTCCCGGCCGGTTTCTTCGCCTGTTTTTGCCGGGAAGGTCCCGGGGAGGCCTTGTCCGGCACGGCAGCGTCATCAAAATCAATGCCGAATTCCGATGACAAATCGGCATCCTGGATAATTCTTTTGGATGTTCCCTTGCCCGCCTTTTTGATGAGCCGGTCTGCCTCCTGCTGCACGGCCCGGGAAACAAGGTCTTCCATCCTGACCCCCCTGAGGGAAAACAGCAGGGAAGGATCGTGGTCAAACCGGGCACCGACGCCATAGAGGGTGGCGGCGACATGCTTGCACATGTAAGCCGAATCGGGGCAGGAACAGGTAAAAACGATCTCGCTGGGGGATGGAAACATGCCCTCTTTTTTACGGGTCAATATGTCGGCCATGGTCTTGGGAAGGGTGCCGCTGACAAGGTCGTTCAGGGACTCTGTTTCACCCTGGCATCTTTTGATGATACGGTCCCAGAAGTCAGCGGAGATCTGTTTGATGGTGACCACAACGGTGTAGGGCTTTGATGTGGAACCCTGGACCAGGGAGGTGATTCTCCCCGGTTGAATTTTCAGGTCCAGCACCGCGCTGTGACGGACATAGGAGCGCCCCCTGCCGATGCGGTTGCTGTAGTCGGCATAGCTTTCAAGGTTCTTGTTCCAGGAACTGCCCCACCAGGAGCTGGCGATTTTTCTTCCCTCTATCTGTACGGGCAGAATGTCGGGTTGCTTTTTCCTCAGCTGCCTGATCTTCTTTTCCGCCTTGGCTTTTCTTTCACCAACAGGAACATACCGTGGAAATCCGTAATGGTTGTATCGACTCATCCTAGGCCCCTCCCAGTTTCAGCCTGAACATATCCATGAGCCGGCTGTTGTCCAGCTCCGTGACAAGATCCTCCCCTGAATGGGAGATGACCTGTCCGGAAAGGGTTTTCTTTTTGTCTATCATCATGTCTATCTTCTCTTCAATGGTTCCCCTGGTGATGAACTTGTGCACCAGAACTCCTTTTTTCTGTCCAATGCGAAAGGCCCTGTCCGTTGCCTGGTCTTCAACGGCGGGGTTCCACCACCGGTCAAAATGGATCACATGGTTTGCCCGGGTAAGATTCAATCCTGTCCCCCCGGCTTTTAACGAAAGCACCATGAATGGAACATACGCTTTTTCCTGAAAAAGTTCAATGGCCGCTTTTCTTTTTTTGACGGGAACACTGCCGTGGATCACCGGTCCCTCCTGGTGAAACACCGTTTCCAGGAACCGGGCCAAAGGCGCGGTTATCTCCTTGAACTGGGTAAAGACCAGCACCCTTTCCCGTTTGGCATGGATGGTTTCACAGAGCTCTTTCAAACGCAAGAATTTCCCGCTCTCTTCCGGGTCAAACGCTCCTGTGCCAAGGTATTGGTCCGGGTGGTTGCAGATCTGCTTGAACTTGATCAGGGAGGAGAGAATAAGCCCTTTTCTCTGGATATCCTCCTGGGATGCCTCGAGCCGCTGTTCCAGATCGTCAACAAAATCCTGGTAGAGCACCACCTGTTGTTTGGTCAGCTGGGGAAAGGTCTTCATCTCCACCTTTTCGGGAAGATCGGGAACAATGGCCCGGTCGGTTTTCATGCGCCGGAGGATAAACGGGCTCACCACCTGTTTCAGCCGTTTATACCCGGATGGCTCCTTTTTCAATTGTGCTGAAAAGGCCTTGAACTCCTTTGCCGTTCCCAGAAGACCGGGGTTGAGGAAATCGAACAGGGACCAGAGATCCCCCAGCCGGTTCTCGATGGGGGTGCCGGTCATGGTTATTCTCGTGTCTGCGGTCATTCGCTTGACACACCGTGTCTGTTTGGTCCCCGGATTCTTGATGGCCTGGGCTTCATCCAGGATCAGACATCGCCACTGAACCTCGGAAATCCATTTGTGGCGCTGGGCAATGGCATAGGTGGTGATGACAAGATCGGTTTCTGCCAGATCGGGTTTTTTCCTCCGTTTTCCGGCAGCACCCGAAGGGGTGTATCCCGGATGGACGATGTGGTAGCGTAACCCCGTCAGGAACCGTTGGATTTCACTCTCCCAGTTCGAAATCAGGGATGCCGGAATGATCAGCAGCGAGGGTTTCCCCGGTGATTTTTCCGTTACAGCGCTGAGGAACCCCAGGATCTGAACGGTCTTTCCAAGCCCCATGTCATCGGCCAGGCAGGCGCCAAGGCCCAGGTCGTCGAGGAAGAGCAGCCAGTTGACCCCCTTTTGCTGGTAGTGACGAAGTTCCGCCGAAAAGCCCCCTCCAGGACCGGTGGCAGGGGCCCTGCCGGGGTCGTTAAGGTTGGCCATCACCGTTTCAAGCCATTGGCCCCTGGCGATTTCGATGTCGGTTTCTTCGACATCGGGGTTGAGCTGTTCGGGGTGGAGCTGAAGCTGTAGAGCCTCGCTCATGGTCAGCCCCCGGTGTCTGTTCAGGACCAGGGCCTTTTCATAGGCCTTTAAAAGGGCTTCAAGCCGCTCCCTGTCCACCTCTATCCAGCGGTTTTTCAGCCTGGCAAGCCCGCTGCTCTGGGAGAGAAGGGCCTTGGCCTCTTCCAGGGAGACGGGATTATCCCCGAAATAGAGGTCTGCCTGGAAATCAAGCAGGGAGGCTGAGCCGACAAAAGAGGGCTGGCTGGTGCCCAGCTGGATCTTGATCTTTGAACGGGTTTTCTTCTGTTTCCACCAGTCGGGAATCCGGCAGACAATGCCGTAATGCTCAAACAGGGGGACCTGCCGGAGGAAATCATAGGCCTCGTCTGCGCTCCAGGCAAGGTGGTGAAACAGCTCTCCTGTATCCCGGAGCGCTTTTAACAGGGGGCTTTTTTTCGCAGCCATGTGAACCGTGGTGAGCAGCTCGAGGAGCTCATCATCCCGGTTGCGATACTCTTCCAGGGCGTACTGCAGCCGCCGGTGTTTCTGATTGGATTTCGATTCCGCCGCATAGGTGGCAAGGAATTGAAAGGGAAACTCCCTGTCGCGGTTTTCCACCAGGTGGAAATAGACCCTGCCTGCCAGGTGGACATGGGGGCTGAATTCATGGAAAAAATCCCCGACACTGCTGTTGAACTGCTCTATTTCACGGCAGAAAACCGTGTTCAGTTCCTCTGCGACCTCAACGAGAAGTTTCCTGTCAAGATATTCCATACCGGTCATCAACGGTGCGGCGTCAACCAGTTCTTCCAGCTCTTCCAACGATAGCTCGATGTTTACCCTGTGGCGAACCTCTTCAATATCGGGAACGGTTTTCAGTTTTTCCACAAAAAGGTTCCCCACCCCCCTCCAGAAGCCAAGGGAGGGGGAGAGGGGAATAGAGATGTCACAGCACCCGAGGAAGAGAAGCCACTGCTTGTCCCCCTGGCGGTATCTCTCGTAGATGTCGCTGTTGAGCCGCTGCTGTTTCTTGCCCAGCCGCGTTCCGGAGCTCTCCCAGGCAAGGGAAAGGGTGCGGGTGGGCATGATATCCACGACAAGTTCTCTGTTTTTTTCCATTATCCAACTTTCAAACAATAATCTTTTACTCGATGATCCCGTTTTTAGAACAGCCCCACCCTCACCGGTTGGTCGGTCAGGAACAAGAACGTCGGAGGGCTCTTAATCGGTTATCCGATAAAAAACTGGATCATCGAGTTTTAACGTTTGTCCACTCTATTCAACCCCGGACAGCCAGTTTTCAACCTGCTCGGGATGGGTGCGCATGAACCGCAGCACCTTTTCATAGGGGTACGTCCCCTTGTCATCATGGATCCAGATCATCAGCTGGCCCAGCTCTTCCGGGGACCACTGAAAATTGTCCAGAAAGGCGTAGACCTGTGGCATCTCCCTGTCAAGGCCCTGGCGTACGATGGTGTCAATGCGCCCCGTTTCTTTGCCGAACACATTTTTCGGATCATCCAGGAAGGCCAGTTCCCAGCGGGCAAACATCCAGTGGGGAATCCAGCCGGTGACCACGATCCACTGCTGGTTTTTGATGGCATCGGCCAGGGCCTTGGTCATGATCTTTTCACTGCCCGTTACCAGGTTGTAGTTGTAGAGGCCGTACTCCTGGAGGGCCCTTTCGGTTTTTTTCATGACCCCCGCCTCGGCATCGATTCCCTCGATGGTAAAATGAAATTTGTCGGCATGCCGTTTCAGATCAGGGATGCTCTCTGCGGTGATGTAGGGTTTGTTGCGCATCCCCGTGGCAGCCGTCTGCCGACCCAGGGTCACTTTGGGCACCACCAGCCCGGTACGGGTTCCCACCAGGTTGGGTCCCAGGTTGTCCACCCGGTCCTTGTATTTTTCATTGTAATGGGCGTGGAGATCCGGCATCCAGGCGGCCAGCATGCCGTCCACCTCGCCATCGGCAACGGCCTGCCACATCTTGTCCGCCTTCATGGGAATCATTTCACAATGGTAGCCCAGCTTTTCCTGGAGCACGGCCCTGGCCATGTGGGTGGTGGCAATGGCCTCAGACCACTCCACATAGGCAAGCTTGACCGTCTGCCGATCTGCCTGCACCCCGGACGGGGTAAACATCAGAACAGTCCCCAGAAGAAAACCGCTCAAAAGGATTCGTTTCAGTATGGTTTTAGTCAACTGCATGTTCGCCCTCCTTGGAATTGAGATTGATCCTTCCCACCTCTCCGTCTCTGTTTTGTCCGTTTGACGTCAGAATGCCACCTGGAAAGTTGAGAACAATTAATAAATGCCCATTGCCGCAACCAGAATCCACGTAAAATGGTCTGCTGCCCTGGCGTGTTTTATTTATTGCTTCCATGCCCCTTAATCCCAGCCGTATTTTTCAACGTATTGTTTCAGCCCCCTCCATGTGGCCCAGCACATCATGAGAACCACCCCGGCAAAGGGCAGGCCAGTGGTAATGGCTGCGGT
>DATFJZ010000092.1:0-2805 GCA_035268945.1 Desulfobacteraceae bacterium
ATTTCATTGACTCGATTGCCTTCATTCGTTTTGATTGTTTCGATATCCATAAAATAATCGGAAAACAGGGGGTGTCAACAGGGGGTAACGCTGCATGGGCGTTTCTCTGTTTCTTTCTGCTGCATAAAACCGCAAGGTTCATGGTGACTTCCTTTTGGAAAATTCTTTTACCGCGATCATCACAACAGAAATGGCAGCCGGTGTGATCCCCTCCATGCGGGAAACTTGGCCAAGGGATTCGGGAGCTACCATGGTGAGCTTCTCCTTGACCTCATTGGACAGACCGTGCACCTTGGAAAAATCCAGGCCCGGTGGGATTTTTAATTTTTCCATGTCCCTGAATTTTTGTATCTCTTTTAACTGCCGGCGGATATAGCCCTCGTACTTGATGTCGATTTCCACCTGCTTTTTCACCCGACTGTCCAGGGGGGAACCCGGAGCAGGGTCAAGGTGATCCACGGCAGAGTAGTCCATGCCAGCACGCTTGATGAGCTGGTCCAGGCCGATACCCGTGGTGATTTGACTGCTGTTTTTTGCTTCCAGCCAGGTGTTGACACCGGGGGTGGGTTTTACCACGGCTTTTTTTATCCGTTTTATCTCCTGCTCGGCGGCTTTTTTTATCTCAAGGGTTTTCAACAGGGATTCCCTGGCGACAAGGCCGAGCTGGTGCCCTTTTTCGGCAAGCCTCAGGTCGGCATTGTCTTCCCTGAGCATGAGGCGGTATTCAGCCCTTGATGTGAACATCCTGTAGGGTTCATTGGTTCCCCGGGTGACAAGGTCGTCCACCATGACGCCCATGTAGGCTTCGGATCTGTCCAGGATGAACGGCTTTCGTTTCTGGACCTGGCAGGCGGCATTGATTCCGGCCCACATTCCCTGGGCCGCTGCTTCCTCGTAACCCGATGTCCCGTTGATCTGGCCGGCAAAGAAAAGCCCTTTGATCTTTTTGGTCTCCAGGGTGGAGCATAGCTGCTGGGGATTGATGTAATCATACTCAATGGCGTAGCCGGGGCGCATGATTTCGGCCTCTTCAAGCCCCTTCACCGAGTGGACAAAGGCCAGCTGAAGCTCAATGGGAAGACTGTTGCCAAGTCCGCTGGCGTAAATTTCTTCCGTGGTCAGCCCCTCGTGTTCCAGGATGATCTGGTGGCTCTTCCGCTGGGGAAACTTGACAACCTTGTCCTCAAAGGAAGGGCAGTACCGGGCCGCCTTACCGATGATCCCGCCGCCGTAGAGGGCAGAGTGGTGGATGTTTTTTTCCACCAGCTCGTGGGAGGTTTCGTTGGTGTGGCCGATATAGCTTGGCAGCATGGGGTTGACGATGGTCTCCGTGGAAAACGAGAAAGGCTTGGGAACGGGGTCTGAGTTCTGGACGGAAAAGCAGGAAAAATCGATGCTTGGCCGGTGGAGTCTGGGAGGGGTGCCCGTCTTCATCCTTGCCAGGGAAAACCCCCTCTTCTCCAGGGAATCGGCAAGGGCAACGGAGGCAAACTCACCGGCCCGTCCCGCTTCGGTGGTGGTGGATCCAATGTGGATCACCCCCTTGAGAAAGGTGCCCGTTGCCAGGATCACCGTTTTGGCCGAAAAACAAAAACCGCTTTTTTCGATGATTCCTCTTACCCGGTCACCTTCAATGACCAGGTCCTCAACCATGATCTGTTTGAAATCAAGGTTGGAACAGGATTCAACAACAGACTTCATCTTCTGCTGGTAGAGAAACTTGTCGTTCTGGGTCCGGGTGGAATGAACCGCCGGTCCTTTGCTGGTGTTGAGGGTGTGGTATTGGATGGCCGAGTCGTCGGAAACCCTTGCCATGAAGCCGCCAAGGGCGTCGATCTCCTTTACCAGCTGCCCCTTTGCCATACCGCCGATGGAAGGGCTGCAGGGCATGGCGGCAATTTTATCCATGTCGATGGTGGCCAGCAGGGTGGAGCATCCCATGTTGGCTCCTGCCAGGGCCGCTTCGCAACCGGCATGGCCTGCGCCCACAACGATGATATCATAATTTTTTTTGTGAAATTTCATAACCATTTATTATATAACCAGTTTATGATAAGGTCAACCTCAACATTGAAGGAAAACCATGGTTTTTGCGTGTAATGGGTTTGAAATATTGGGAAATATTTTTCAAAAGATCCATTTGAAGCGGATAAGGACTATATTATTAACCGGGGGCAAGCCCCTTGCCAAACATCTGCTCCATGGAATTGCATGATGATGCCTGAACGTTGGAAGTGCTGGGAAAAAGGGAGAACAATGACAGCGAGAAGATATACCGATTACAATTCGTATTTGAAATCGATTTACAATGAAAGGGTCCAGAAGATCACCGTGGATACTGGTCTTGGCTGCCCCAACAGGGACGGGACCGTTGCAAGGGGGGGCTGCATCTATTGCAACAGCCTCGGATCGGGGTCAGGGCTTCTGGAAAAGGGCATGTCCATTGCCGACCAGATCGAAAACGGAAGAAGAGCGATGATAAGGCGGTACAAGGCAAAAAAATTTCTCGTCTATTTCCAGTCCTACACCAACACCTATACCTCCTGCAGCAACCTGAAAACGATGTTTGATGCGGCCCTTGCCCCGGAGGGCATGGTGGGGCTTGCCATCGGCACCCGGCCCGATTGTGTGGATGAAGAAAAGCTTGCCCTGATCGCCTCCTATGCGCGAAAATACCTTGTCTGGATCGAATACGGACTTCAGTCGGTCCATGATAAAACCCTTGCCCGCATCAACCGGGGTCATGACTTTGCCGCTTTTGAGCGGGCCGTGGCAATGACCCGGAACAGGGGAATCAATGTCTGT
>DATFJZ010000093.1:0-2460 GCA_035268945.1 Desulfobacteraceae bacterium
ATCGTGGGACATGGGTTTGACAATCCCTGTGGTGCCGAGGATGGAGATGCCGCCGTCAATGCCCAGTCGGGCGTTGAGGGTCTTTCGGGCCAGCTCTTCTCCCCTGGGGACAAAGATCGCAACCTCGATACTCCGGTGCTCTGTCATTCCCCATTGGGCCAGCAACCGGTTCAGGACATCCCTGATCATTCTTACCGGGCCGGGATTGATGGCCGGCTGGCCCACGGCCACCTCAAGGCCCGGTTTGGTCACCACCCCCACCCCGCGGCCCCCGGTTATCCTAATCGTGGAGGGGCCCTGTGTGCGGGTAATGGAGAGGTTGACCCCTATCCGGGCCTGGTGGGTTACATCAGGGTCATCCCCTGCGTCCTTGATCACCGTGCACTCGGCCCGGTGGTCGGACACCCTTTTCAGTTCATGGATGGCCACGGAGATTTGTTCACCGGTCAACGCCTCGATCGCCACTGTTTCCCTGTTTTCACGTGAAACAATGAAGAGGAGGGCCGCCTTGGCAGCGGCAGCTGCTGCGGCTCCCGTGGTAAACCCCTTTTTTAATCGTTTGGCTGTCATTGTGTCTTAAACCACTGGGCCTTTTGGACAAATTTCTCCGCGGCTTTGGGGGAGCTGCCAAAGTGGATGTGAAGATAGCTGCCAAGGGTGTTGGCCGTTTCATACCCCTTGACAGGGGTGTTCCGGCCGTCCCTCCGGGTCACCGTGTAAACATCCTCCAGGAGACCTGGGTTCCGGTCCGGTTGTTCTTCCTGGAAGGCGCTGCCCCTGATGGACGAGTAGTGGAACTCATGGCCCCGCAGCACATCCCCCCTGCTGCCGATCACCGTCTCCCTTGCCAGGGTGATCTCTCTGTATCCAAGGGATCTCATTTTGGGTGACATCTCAATGGAAAAGGGAAAACAGCCTGTCATGGGAAATGTTGCCCGGCCGTCCATCCCGGTCATGTCGGCGCAGAGGTACATGAACCCCCCGCATTCGCCGTAAACGGGCATGCCAAGATCGCTTTTCTCCTTGATCTGGCCAAGCAGGGTGGTGTTCCCGGAGAGCCGGCCGGCAAACAGCTCTGGATAACCGCCGCCCAAATAGATGCCGTGGGTGTTGGGGGGAAGGGTGGCATCCTCAAGGGGGGAGAAAAAGGCAATTTCGGCTCCGGCTTTTTCCAGAAACTCGATATTGTCCTGGTAGTAGAAACAGAACGCCTTGTCCCGGGCAACGGCCACCACCGGTTTTCCAGGTCTGTTCTCACTTTTGGGGGAAGGGTCGGGTTCCGGTTGAACGGCGAGAGGGGGAAGGGCCTCCACCATCTCCCGGACAGCGGTGTTCTCCCTGACCATTGCAGTCAGGGCCGCAGTGGTGTCACCGGAGATACGGTGTTCTTCCGGGGTGACAAGGCCAAGGTGCCGCTCCGGCAGGGTGATGGTGTCGTTCCGGGGAAAAAAACCCAGAGGGGGAGTTCGGCAGGTTTCCTGAACAGCTTCCTTGAGGTATTGGTAATGGCCGGCGCTGCCGGTTTTGTTGAAGATCACCCCGGCAAAGATCAGGTCCGGATCAAAGTTTTCAAACCCCTGCACCACGGCAGCGGCGCTTCTTGCCATGGAACGGGCATCCACCATCAGAACAACGGGAAGGTTGAGCCATTTTGCCATCTGGGCCGTTGACCCGGCCTCACAGACCCCGCTGTACCCGTCGAAAAGCCCCATGACCCCTTCCACCACGGCAATGTCGGCATCCTCGGTTTCCGCGGCAAACAGCTTCTGGTTGTACTGTCTGGAGAGCATCCACGAATCGAGATTCCGGCTGGTTCTCCCGGTCAGTGCCCTGTGGTGGCCCGGATCGATGAAGTCCGGTCCGATTTTAAAGGGGGCAACCCTGTACCCCAGGGAGGCAAGAAAGGCCATGATGCCGAGAGATGCCGTGGTCTTGCCGCTGTTGCTGCCGGTTCCTGCAATGACAAACCCTTTGATAGTCTCCTCCTTAGAGCCGCCTCTTTTATTGTTCTGCCGCCATGATGGCAAGGGCATTGACAACGCTTGCCGCAACGTTGGACCCGCCCTTTCTCCCTTTATTGGAGATATGGGGCCAGTCTGTCTGTACCAGGTCGTGCTTTGACTCGGCCGCATTGACAAACCCCACGGGCAGTCCAATGACAAGGGCTGGGGCCGCTTTTTTTTCTTCTGCCAGGGCAGTAGACGCAGCAGGGCCGTGGGGGCATTGCCGATGACAAAGAGCAGAGGTCCTTCCGTGGCACAGGCCTTGTCAACGGCGGCGACAGCCCTTGTTATGCCCTGATCCTGGGCCTGTTGTACCACATCGGCATCGGAAATAAAACACTCAACCAATCCGCCAAAACTTGCAATTTCCTTTTTCCGTATGCCGGATTTTGCCATGTTGGTATCGGTGATGATGCGGCAGCCGTTTCGGATGGCATCAACCCCCGCAGACACCGCA
>DATFJZ010000094.1:0-2710 GCA_035268945.1 Desulfobacteraceae bacterium
AATTCAGGCCGGTGGACTATTGGAAGGGGAATTTCACCGTGCAGGTCGGGGCCTTCAAGGTCAGGCAGAATGCCCTGAACTTGAAGGCGAAACTCCTCAAACGGTATGGCAGCGCCCATATTACGGTCCACAGGGATTTCAGGGGCAGGTTCTACCGGGTGCGCACGGGGAAGTACACAAGCCTTGAGGCGGCTGCCGATTTCAGGGACAAACTCCTCTACGCCGGGGCATCCAACGCCTTTGTGGTGGCGGAGTAGGCAGGGGATGCGTTTGAAATGTCATACGATAAAGGTATGAGAAGTTATGACTCAGGAGGACAGCTGTCATTGCTGGAGTATCAGGGACGTTTGAGATGGTAGACACCGTTTTTCTTGACCGTGACGGCGTTATCAATATTGACTCGCCGGACTATATCAAAAACAGCTCGGAGTTCCACTTTATTCCCCGGAGCGCCGAGGCGGTGGCCCTGCTCTCCCGCAGCGGATTCCGGGTGATCATCATCACCAACCAGTCGATCATTGGCCGGGAACTGGCCGGTATGGCAGAGCTTGAAGCGATTTTTGCCAAAATGAACAAGGGCGTGGCCAGGTTTGGCGGCAGAATCGAGGATATTTTTTTCTGCCCCCATACGCCGGCGGACAACTGCTCCTGCCGCAAGCCTCAACCCGGATTGATCGACAAGGCCGCCCGGCGGTACGGCATCGATCCTGCCTGCTCCTGCATGGTGGGGGACAGTGCCAAGGACATGGAATGCGCCGTCAATGCCGGCTGCCGATTTTCCCTGCTGGTCAGAACGGGGAACGGTGAAACGGCGGCCGGTGAACTGGCAGCAAAGGGGATGGCGCCGGATTATACTGGTGCCGATCTCATGGCCTGCGCCCGGTGGATCTGCACCCGCCTGAAAGATGCTGATCCTGCTCTATGATTACCATTTCCGGCACCCTCCAGCGCATCACCTTTCGCAACGATACCAACCACTACACCATTGCACGGCTCAAGCTTGCCAATGTCACAGAGCCTGTCGTTGTTGTGGGCCATATGCCCGGTACGGCCCAGGGGGAAACGGTGAAGCTTTCCGGCAAATGGGTCACCCACCCGAAGTTCGGGGATCAGTTCAAGGTTGATGCCTTCGAGGTGACTCTCCCTGCCACGGTTTCCGGCATTAAAAAATACCTGGGATCGGGGATTATCAAAGGGATCGGCAAATCCATGGCAGAACGGATCGTGGACGGTTTTCAGGAAGAGGCCCTGGAGATCATCGAAAACCACCCGGAGCGGCTCAAAGAGATCAGCGGCATCGGCAAGGCCAAGGCAAGGACCGTTGCCATGGCCTGGGAAAAGCACCACGCCGTTCGAAAGATCATGAAATTTCTCCAGGACAATGGTGTCGGGCCCTCCCACGCCTCTGCCATCCTGCAGTTCTACGGCACCGACTCCATGGAGGTGCTGAAAAACAGCCCCTATTCCGTGTCCAGGGATGTGCCTGGGGCGGGATTTGACGTTGCCGACACCATTGCTTTGAATGCCGGGGGCAAAAAAGATGATCCGGAACGTATCATGGCTTCCCTGGTTTACCTGATTCTCCAGTACGAAAAACAGGGGCACGTGTTCATGGAGAAAGAGACCCTGCTCCAGCAGTGCACTGCCCTGACCGGCGCTGAACGTGGGCTTGTTGAAGAGAGCCTGGCCGGTCTTCGCAAAAACCGGGAGGTTGTCATTGAAACATCGGAGGAACCCGGTGGGGAACAGGTCTATCTCAAGCGGCTGTACAGGGCGGAAAAGGGGATTGCCGACAAGCTTACGGCCATGCTCTCCCTGGCCATGCCGGACCCGGATATGGACCAGGAGGTTATCACCAGGGAGATCTTCCAGCGGCTCGGCATCAAGCTCTCCGGGGAACAGATCGACATTGTTCAGCAGATCCTCTCCCACAGGGTGGTGATCATCACAGGGGGCCCGGGAACGGGGAAAACAACCCTGATACGGGCCGTTTACGCCATCTTCCAGAAAAAACACCAGCGGATTGTGCTCAGCGCCCCCACGGGACGGGCCGCCCGGAGGCTCTCCGAAGTGACCGGCAAGAAGGCATCGACACTGCACAAGCTCCTCTTGTATGACCTGGAAAAGCAGTGTTTCGGCAGGAACAGCGCCAATCCCCTGGATCTTGATGTGCTGGTGGTGGACGAGGCATCCATGGTGGATACCATGCTGATGTTCAGCCTGGTGGATGCCCTGCCGGTGAACTCGGTTCTCATCGTGGTGGGGGATATTTTCCAGCTTCC
This sequence comes from Desulfobacteraceae bacterium, assembly GCA_035268945.1. Lineage (GTDB taxonomy): Bacteria > Desulfobacterota > Desulfobacteria > Desulfobacterales > Desulfobacteraceae > DATFJZ01. Next base: position 2,283 of record DATFJZ010000094.1, read on the forward strand.
TTCGGTGGGACCGGGGTGTGTGCTTTCCGACCTCATCGCTTCCCAGGCGATCAAGACCTTTTTTCTCACCCGGATTTTCCGCCAGGCCGAGGAGAGTCCCATTGTGATGAATGCCCACTGCATCCGTAAAGGGGAGATGCCCCTCCTGAAGCGGGAGGATCATCAAGAGACCCTCTCCGAGTTTTATTTCATTGAGAACAACGCTCCGGAACGGGTGGTGGATACGATTCTTCAGCTGGCCCATACCCGCATCAGAAAGGCCTTTCCCCATATTGAAGAAATCCAGGTATTGACGCCCATGCACAAGGGGGATGCCGGCACCATCAATCTCAATCAGCGTCTCCAGGAGGTGTTAAATCCCGTTCCCGGGGGAATCCAGTCGGGAGGGTTTACCTTCAGAATCGGCGACAAGGTGATGCACCTGAAGA
>DATFJZ010000095.1:0-5037 GCA_035268945.1 Desulfobacteraceae bacterium
CTTTGTGATTTTATTATTGACATTTTGGAGAAAAAAGATATACTTTCCAAGTTTGTTTGTGGGAAGAGGGCCCATAGCTCAGTTTGGCAGAGCCACCGGCTCATAACCGGTCGGTCCCTGGTTCGAATCCAGGTGGGCCCACCACAGATACAGGGTGATCCGTGACAGATCCTGGATCATCTCGATGAATGGTAACTCTTAACGCAGTCTAACGGATGATGAAATTTTGCAGTCTGGTTTTTACGAATTCAACCCTTTGGGGTTACACAGAACAAAAAAGATGCCTGGTTGTACCTGGCCTCTGTTTGAACGGATAAGGAAAAGCGTGGCCTATGCCACGCTTTTTTTGCTTTAACAAGCAGTTTCCTTCAACATATAATATTTACCGTCCTGGGGGTGGGTGATGGGTGTAACAACAAAAAAAATATGGCAGCTGGTCGATGGCTTTGCCCCTTTTGCTCTTGCTGAAGAGTGGGACAATTCAGGACTCCAGGTGGGGGACATGAACTGGCCTGTCCAGCGGGTCCTGGTTGCCCTCGATGTTTCACTGGAGGTTATGGCCGGGGCGGTTCAGTGGGGAGCCGATCTTGTTTTGACCCACCACCCTCTGATGATGGCACCGCCAAAAAACGTCGATTTTGGGAGGATGCCCGGCAGGGTTCTTTGTGCTTCCGCCACTGAAAAAATTTCGATCATTTCAGCCCACACTAATCTTGACAAGGCGGAAAAAGGTCTCAATGACTTTTTTGCCGGAATCATCGGTCTTGAGGGGTGCACGCCTTTTCTGCCCCACTGGTTTCCCGGAGAAACGACGGAGACCAGGGCAGGTCTTGGCAGACAGGGCAGGTTTTCCTCGCCTCTGGTTCTGGGCGACCTGGCAGAATTCATCAAGGAAAAACTCTCCTGCACCTATTTACGGATAACCGGCGATGAGGAGCAGATCATCAGGTCGGCGGTGGTGTGTACCGGCAGCGGGGCTTCATTGACAGAAAAATTCCTGGAATCGGGACAGGACCTTTTCATCACCGGGGATATGAAATACCACGAAGCAAGGGAGATTGAGCAGGCAGGTAGAGCTCTCATGGATGTGGGCCATTTTGCTTCGGAACATATTGCCGTCAGGCTCATGGTCGAACAGCTCAAAGCCGCAGCAGAAGAGGCGGGAATCCTTTTGGAGGTGAAAGGGTTTGACAAAGAGACCGATCCTTTTACCACCCTATAGAAGCCTGACACACGCCAGACCCCGTTGGTCCACGAATTAACAACACTGGCCGACGTTATGATCAAGCCCGGTGGTTGAAATGGGAAGGGGGGGCAGGAGGCCAGAATGTTGGGAAAAATATTCACACCTGCATCATGGTGTGGGATATGAATGCAATAACAGGGGAATTATATGCAGAGTATAACAAAGCAGGAGATGGCTGTCCTTGTCAAGATTCAGAAGAGCGAGACCGAAATCGTTCGCATCGGATCCCTGCTTGAAAAGATTGAACAGGAGAAAGCAGCGCTGGAACAGGAGCTGACAGCTTTTGAAGACGGGCTGACAAGGCAGAAACAGGCATTTGAAGTCGTCACCACCCGCTGCCGGGAGGCTGAAGAGGAAATTCAGCTGCTGGACGAGAGAATTGCCGGAAGCCGCAAGAAACTCAGGCATGTGCGGACAAACAAAGAGTACCAGTCCCTACAGCGGGAAATCGATGACAATGGAAAGAAAAAAGAGGCCATTGAAACCGACTATTTTGAACAGCTTGAAGCAAAAGAGACGGCCGAGGCCCTTGTCAAGGAAAAAAGCGCCGCATTTGATCAGCTGGAGCAGAAGATCCGGTCCGACCAGGCAGAAATTGAAACAAAAGGTGCCGACGACCGGCAGCTTCTCGTCGAGTACCGGGAGCAGCGGGATCAAATAGGAAAAAGCCTTGATCCGGTTCTGTATGAAAAATTTCTCGAAATTTCCCGGTCCAGTGAAGGAACAGCAGTGGTTCCGGTGAAAAAAGAGGTGTGCCGGGGCTGTTTCATGAACATCCCCCCGCAGCTCTATATTGAAGTGCAAAGGGCAAACAGCTTGATTTTATGCCCCCAGTGTAATAGAATACTCTACTACGCTGAAGAATAGAAACGATTACGGCTGGACCAGACCAGACGATTGCGAAATCCGTCAGGGATTTCGAGGAAAGTCCGAACACCACAGGGCAGGACGCTCCATAACGTGGAGTCACGGTGACGTGAAGGAAAGTGCAGCAGAGAGGAGACCGCCGGGAAAGAGAGCCCTCTTTCCCGGTAAGGGTGAAACGGTGCGGTAAGAGCGCACCAGTTTTCCAGGTGACTGGAAAAGCTTGGTAAACCCCGTCCGGTGCAAGACCAAATAGGAAAGTGTCAAGGGCTGCCCGCCCGTGCTTTCGGGTAGGTCGCAGGAGGTGCACGGCAACGTGCATCCCAGATGAATAATCGTCGCCCCTGTACCGGGTAACCGGCACAGGGGAACAGAATTCGGCTTACGGGCTGATCCAGCCGTAACATCTGCCAGCTGGCCGTCAATTTCTCGTTTGTTGACTGTCAGCTGGTTTTTGTCATATGTGAAAGGGGCTTTATCATAATTTCCGCCACATCCGTCTGTTCGCGGTATGGCCGGTGCTAAGATCAAGGCCCAGGAAAGGAATTGGTGTTATGCTTAGAATAGAAGCGTTAAAGGTTGAAGTGGGCGGAAAGGAGATTTTAAGAAATGTCAATCTCCACGTTCCCCCGGGAGAGACCCACATCCTCTTCGGCCCCAACGGGTCGGGTAAGACCTCGTTGATGATGACCATCATGGGGTTTGCAGGGTACAAGGTGACCCGGGGAAAGATTTTTTTCAAGGGGGAGGATGTCACATCCATGCCGGTCCATGAGCGGGTAAGGCTCGGCATCGGGGTTCTTTACCAGCGTCCCCCCACCATCAACGGCCTTTCCACCAGGGCCATGGTTGAGCTCTGCGCCCGGGGCAGGGAGGTGGATGTCCATGGACTGTCGGAAAAACTCAATTTTCAATCCTTTCTCGACAGAGATGTCAATGAAAACCTCTCCGGCGGGGAGATTAAACGGTCCGAACTGCTTCAGCTCAGCGCCCAGCAGCCGGATCTTCTACTCCTTGACGAACCGGAATCCGGTGTGGATCTGGAGTCGATTTCCCTTCTTGGAAAAAATATCAATGCCCTCTTGAACCGGGGGATTGAAAAGCACCCCCTCTGCCGGCAGACCCTTCCCGTGGAAAATCCGAAATCGGGACTTGTCATTACCCACACCGGCCATATCCTAGATTATATCACCGCGGACAGGGGACAGGTTCTTTATAACGGGGAGCTGAGATGTTCGAGGAATGCCAGGGAAATTTTAAAATGGATCAGGGAATACGGATATGAGGAGTGTGTTGGATGTTCAGCCTAGACAGCAAAAATAATGCAAATCCATTGGATCCCTCGCTTTACAACGGCAGGGCAAAAAGCCATGACTACGTTGAAACCCTTGACAATATTCCCCATGGTGATGCACGGGAGTTTCTCAAGGTTGGCATTGAAACCCAAGAGGCCCTCCGGTCGGGAACCTTTATTCAAAAGGACGATTCCCTTGTCCATTGTTCAACATCCATCCCAGGGGTTGATATCCATCCCATGGGACGGGCCGTTACATCCTTTCCCTGGATTGATGACTATTTGTGGAAACTTTTGGACCCTGAAACCGATGACATCGGCCCGCCGGTTAGAGGGGATGAGATGGACGGTTTTTTTATCCGGGTCAAGGAAGGTGAAAAAATAGAAAAACCGGTGCAGACCTGTCTTCATATTGCACAGGATAGATTCTCCCAGAAGGTTCACAACCTTGTCATTGCCGAAGAGGGGTCTGAAATCCACATCATCACCGGATGCTCCACTTCGGACCGCATCGATGCAGGGCTTCACATAGGACTGTCCGAGTTTTTTGTCAAAAAAGGGGCAACCCTCAAGTACACCATGGTCCATGACTGGGGGGAGAATGTCACGGTAAGGCCCAAAACCAAAGTCCATGTGGAAGAGGGGGGCGTGTTCATCTCCAACTATATCTCCCTGAAACCGGTGGGTTCCATTGAATCCAACCCTGTGACCCTTCTCGACAAGGATGCCACAGCCCTTTTCAACAGCGTGCTGGTGGCCGGCAAAGGGTCTTTCATGGATGTTGGTTCCGTTGTGGAACTCAACGGGCCGGGGGCCAGGACGGAAATCATCTCCAGGGCCATTGCCGCAGGGGGCACCATCCTTTCCAGGGGCCATATCAAGGGAAAGGTTCCCGGTGTAAAAGGTCATCTGGAGTGCAAGGGGCTTATCCTCAAGGATGGTCTTCTCCACGCAATTCCCGAGCTTTCCGGCCACACCCCTGATGTGGAGATGTCCCATGAAGCCGCCGTGGGGAAAATCGACAAGCGGGAGATTGAGTATCTCATGTCCAGGGGGCTTGACGAGGACGAGGCGGTCTCCACCATTGTTCGTGGGTTCCTCAACGTCGACATCGAAGGGCTTCCCCATGAGTTGACGGAAAAGATGAACCAGGCCGTGATGGAAACCCAGCAGGACGTGCTGTAGCAAGGAGCTGTGGGCTTATATGAAGGCATCGTGTGAATTTTCGTTCAGGAAAAAGGCAGATCTTTTTTCCCGTGAATACCTGAAATGCATTCTTTACATTATCGAGATCGATTCCTCCAAAACCGTGCTGAGCAAAAAGCTCTATTCGAAACTGATCACAGATTCCCACCTCCTCGAGGATTTACTCGACTTCCACGGTGCCAAGCACAACTATGACTGGGTGTTTTACCGGGAGCTCACCTCGGCTGTTCGCCACCTCTCCCTTGCCGGCTACTCCCAGAAGCACATTGTCAACCGCATCGGTTTTTACCAGCTCAAAAAGACCGAGAGTTTCAAGCTCGAATCCCGGGACACCCTGATGATGATCCAGGATTCGCTGAAATACGCAGCACCGGTTATTGTCCAGGAGGCGGAAAAGCTCGGCATCGATGTTCCGGAAGCTGGCTAT
>DATFJZ010000096.1:0-3291 GCA_035268945.1 Desulfobacteraceae bacterium
AGGCGCCGAAGGCCGCACCGGCTGAGACGCCCAGAGTGTAGGGGTCGGCCAGGGGGTTCAGCAGGATTCCCTGGAACAGCACACCGGAGACGGCAAGGCAGCCCCCCACTGCCGCACAGGTGAAGATCCTCGGCAGACGGACCTCCATCACAATGGTGATCAGGGTCTCCCCCATTCCCCTGACGAGGTCCTTCTCCCCGGAGACGGCATGGGCAAGGATCCTTGCCACATCGCCGATCCCTGTTTCCACATACCCCATGGAGGCGGAAACCAGGATCATGGTAAAAAGGAAAAAAGAGAACAGGAGCACCAGACCCCCTGTTCTCTTTTCAGATATGGCGGCTACCGGTAAACTCACTTGAATGCCATATACCTGAACGGTTTGTTGCGGTTGAAATATGCCATGCCTGTCGGTTGTCCCTGGCTTTCTCCGGTTTGTCCATAAAAAAACCCCATACCACGGACTTATGTGGATATGGGGATACCGTATTTCATCCTCATCGCATTTCAGATCCAGGCCGATCCTCGCAGGCTTTTTCTATCAGATCTTCTGTCCAGGCAGGTCTTCTGGCTTCCGGATCACTTTACTGGCTGCGTCTTCCCGTATGATTACAGTGACTCTTGACAGCGTTCATCCCCGGTTACAGCGGCGGGTCCGCTCCTGATTTTCACAGGATTCCCTAAGGGGTCATGGAAATGGTAAAAAGACCAGTTGCAATGGTCTATTTTATTGTTTCCATGGCCCTAATACCTGAACTTCAGCGACCATAAAACGGTATTGATAAAATGTCAACAGAAAACTCCAGCCAGTGGGTTCCGGATAAAACGCCGCATTTTTTTAGCTTCGGTTTTAATCAAGCCCGCCACCGGGAAAAGGGTAACGGGCCTGTCCGTTCAGTTCTGCTTCTGCTTCAGTTTTGGTTCTGGGCCCTGAGAACGTGTTTCTGGATCTTGCCGGTGGCTGTCTTGGGCAGTTCGGTGAATTCAATGGCCTTGGGCGCCTTGAATTTTGCCAGGTGCTGCTTACAGAAATCCACGATCTCCTCCTTGGTGGTCTGGGCCCCGGAGCGCAGGGTGATGTAGGCCTTGGGCACCTCCTGCCATTTTTCATCGGGGATTCCCACCACTGCCACCTCTAAAACGTCTGGGTGCTCGTACAGGGTGTTTTCGATCTCCACGGAGGAGATGTTCTCCCCGCCGCTGATGATCACGTCCTTTAACCGGTCTTTGATCTCAATGTAGCCGTCGGGATGGGTGACAGCCAAGTCCCCGCTGTGGAACCATCCGCCCCTGAAGGCCTTTTCATTCTCTTCCGGGGCGTTGTGGTATCCCAGCATCACATTGTTTCCCCTGGCGACAATTTCACCCAGGGTTTCACCGTCATGGGGCACCGGTTCCATGGTGGTCTGGTCCACCACGTCCATGTAGCTGGAGGTGATGTAGGCAACCCCCTGGCGGGCCTTGATTTTTGCCCTTTCATCAATGGGCAGGTCGTCCCACTCTTTTTTCCATTCGCAGAGGCTGTGGGGGCCGTACAGCTCGGTGAGGCCGTAGCACTGGGTGACAGAACAGCCAATCCCCTCCATCTGCTTGATGATCGACGGTGAGGGGGGCGCTCCTGCGGTATTGATGATAAACCCCTCGGTGACATTCACCGGGTTGTTCTGGGCGTATTCCGACATGCCGGCGAGGACAACCGGGGCGCCACAGAGATGGGTGGCCTGGTGTTTTTCGATGTGCTCAAAGATCTCCTGGGGCACCACCTTTCTCAAGCAGATCTGGGTGGCACCGGGTGCGAAGACTCCCCAGGTGTGGCACCAGCCGTTGCAGTGAAACATGGGCAGGGTCCATAGATATTTGGAATCGGGAACGATCCGGTATTCGAGGACTTCGCCCAGGGCATTGAGATAGGCCCCCCGGTGGGAATAGAGGACACCCTTGGGCCGGCCAGTGGTGCCGCTGGTGTAGTTCAGGGTGATGGGCATGAGCTCGTCTTCCACCCCGAAGAAAAATTCTTCAGGGGCAACATCGATGAACCCTTCATAATCCGGGGCATCATCAAAGGCCTTTCCCTGGACATCACAGAGATTGACAAGGTCAACGCCCATCTCTTTTATTCTGTCAACAACAGGCTGGATGGACGGAGCAAACTCCGTATCAACGAAGAGAAATTTGCTCTGGGAATCTTCCAGGATATAGGCGATCTCTTCCGGGGCCAGCCGGATATTGATGGGGACCAGCACGGCGCCCAGAAGGGGGATGGCGTGGTGGGCTTCGAGGAGGTAGGGGGTGTTGGGACAGAGAAAGGCCACCTTGTCATCCTTTTTGATCCCCTTCTGTTTGAGGGCTGTTGCAAGACAACAGACCCTTTCCTTGAACTGTGAAAAGGTAAACGTCTTGTCGTTGTAAATAACAGCTGTTTTTTCAGGAAAGACATAGGCACTTCGTTCCAGAAAATGGAGCGGGCTCAAGGGCTCGTAGTTGACTTTTCTCATCGGTTCCTCCAGGGGTGGTTGGGGCGATACGGCAGTATCTGCTGTTTCAGCAGGATTTAACAGCGAAACGGTTCGGTTCCACGGCAGATCATACGTTCAGGCCCAGTTATTAATTACAGTTACACTGTAACCAGTCGTACCCGTGAACAACCAAAAAGGCAATAGGGCATGGTATTATTTTTCTGTAGGTTCCGAACCTATCGTCTTGTGTCAGAAGTTCTCTCCTCTAATTCGGTAATTAAAATTCGTAAAACCATGTGTTTTAGAATTGATGCCCAAAGTTTAGAAACAAAGCTTATCTCCCTTGACTAAATCCCCCATGCCGGGTAAAATTTGACCATGACAGATGAAACAAAGGCAGCAGGGGTATTCAACCCCCATGACAAGGTAATCAGAGAAGCTTACACTCGATTATCAAGTTTTTATGGAAGAACCGATTAAGAGCCCCCAACGGTTGCTCTGTCAGGAACATTGAGAACCAAAGGAGATAAGTCTTTTTGCTCTGCCAGGCGTTAAGAAAATCAAGCTGTTTGAGGACCAGTGGCCGCAGTTTCTTGATTTTTAGTCTGGCAGAGCAAAAAGTCCTCCGACGTTCTCGTTCCTGACAGAGCAACCGTTGGGGGCGGCAATATTCAAAAACTTGATAATCGAGTTACAGTGATCGGGATAATGCCCGCAGTTTCCTGACCCATTACCTTCCGGACAAGGTCCTGAAACTGGTGGACCTGGACACTCTGGAGATCAGCAAAGACAGCTTCATAGAAAAAGAGCTGGCCGAATATTATTCTGATATGCT
>DATFJZ010000097.1:0-4372 GCA_035268945.1 Desulfobacteraceae bacterium
TTCTGCAATGTACGAGGAGGGGGCCAGCTCACCGGAGAGCATGCCAAAGAGCATGCTCATCTTGGCCCTTGGGGTGTCCGATTCCCACCGGGTGTGCTTGGCAAGGGGGCAGTGTTCATAGCAGTATCCACACCGGATGCAATTGTCCAGGGTGGATTTCCATTTTTCCAGGTGATTGAACTCCATCGGTCTCTTTTCCATAAGATATCCTGTGTTTATTTATTTAGATCCATTAATCGATCATATATCTAAGATCCGTTGCGGTTACCCAGTTTTCCGGGGCCTGCATCAGCTTGCCCGGGTTGAGGATGTTGTTGGGATCAAAGGCCCTTTTGACATTTGCCATCAATGTCAGCGAGTTGGCTTTTTCATGCTGAAAGGCCGACGCCTTGGAGATACCGATACCATGTTCGGCAGAGGTGGTGCCGTGAACGGATCGGACATATTCGTAGATTTCGTCCACGGCTTTTCTGGCAGAGTCCCACTGATCCTGGCGGGTGGGGTCCATGAGAATCTTGGTGTGCATGCAGCCGGAGCCGCAGTGGCCGTAGGCGGTCATGATGATATTGTTCCGTTTGGCAACTTCGTGGATCTTTGCCGCCGTTTCGGCCATCTTTGAGTAGGGAACAGCCATGTCATCGGCAAGGGAGGTGCTTGAGAGGGTGTCGCTGAATTTGGACAGTGCGGGAAAGAGTTTTTTCCTGCCCATGAAGATCTTTGTCCGTTCCTTCGGGTCGTAGCTGCTCTTGATGCCTGTTCCGTTGTGCTGTTCGCAGAGGGTTTTCATGAGGTTGATTTCGTGGTCCACCGCCTCCTTGCCCATGCCGTCGGCCTCGTAAAGCAGGATGGCTGCCACGTCGGGAATGCCCAGATCCATGGTTTTGTTCACCGCCTTGATGGCCACGTTGTCCATCAGTTCCAGCATGGAGGGGGACACCCCGCCTGCCATGATGCTGGCAATGGCTCCGCCTGCATCTTCAAGGCGGTCAAAGTTTGCCATGCCCAGGCAGCGGAATTTGGGTATGGGAACAAAACCCAGGGTGGCTTCCACAACTACCCCCAGGGTTCCTTCGGATCCCACAATGAGCTTGTGGAGCTGATACCCGGTGGCTTCCACCCTTGTGCGGGTACCCAGGGTGACCAGGTCGCCGTTGGCCAGAACCACCTTCATTCCAAGGACGGAATCCCTTGTGGCTCCGTATTTCACCGACCGGACCCCGCTGGCGTTGTTGCCGATCTCTCCCCCGATGGTGGCGATTCTGCTGGAGGCCGGTGTCGGGGGATAGAAGACCCCGAAGGGCTTTAATGCGCTGTTCAGGTCGTCATCCACCACCCCCGGCTCCACCCGGCAATAGACGTCCGGGGGGTTGATCTCGAGGATGCGGTTCATCCGTTTCATGTCCAGGGTGATGCCCCCCTGCACCGGCACGGTCTGGCCGCACATGGCCGACCCTCCGCCTCTGGAAATGACGGGTACGCGGTGTTCATTGGCCCATCGCATTATCTGCTGGACCTGTTCCGTGTTTTTCGGTCTGACAACAGCATCGGTGGATGCATGGTGTACCGATGAGTCAGAACCGTACACATACAGATCGGCGGGATCCGATTTTACGTTCTCTTCCCCAACAATCTGTTTCAGCCTGGGTAGATCTATGTTTGCCATTTTCCTGTCCTTTGTTATTGGTATTGTTCCATTTCGCAGCAGCGAAAAGCCGTGAAAAGGAAAATGTTGCTGGCCGCTGCCAGAGGTGCCCCTCTTCCCGTATTCATATACAAAAAAAAAGTTCGCCGTCAATGGGTATTCACATTTTTTTTTGTAAAAGAGAGCAAATCAGTATTTTTTTTGTTTGTCCAGAAAAATTTTCCTTTAATCCCTTGATAAAAAAAAATATCATCGTTATGCTGTTCCCGTTGAGGCTTGCTTTGCTGCTCTCATGGTACAAGGCGCCGAAGAAAAGAGTTCTGTTAATCCGGCTGTGCCGGTTATGCCCAAGAGGAGGAGCCCAGAAGAGATGAAACATACCATTGTGTTTGAACCCTATGGACAGAAGATAAGCGTCGATGACAACGAAACAATTATCAGGGCGGCCATGGAGGCCGGGGTCCATATCAATGCCTCCTGCGGCGGAGAGGGGGTCTGCGGCAAGTGCAGGGTTCTGCTTGAAAAAGGCCAGGTCGAGGGAGGCGTATCCGAGTATCTTTCCCAGGAGGAGAGAGATGAGGGATATCGCCTGGCCTGCCTGTCAAAAATCAAGTCCGACCTGGTTGTCCGTATTCCAGTGGAGTCCGAGATCGATGCCAGTGTGCTGAACTTCCAGCCCTCTGCCAGGCATACGGCAAGGGTTGAAACCTTTGACCTGAATGATTTGAAAGAGGAGGGGCTTTTTTTTCCCCCTGTGGAAAAGAAGTATATCGAACTGGAACCTCCTTCGGCATCGGACAATGTTGCCGATTTTGAGCGGCTCATGCAGTCTTTGAGGCTCCGGCACGACGAGCATCGCCTGGTGACCGAGCTCGGGGTGATCCGGAAATTCCCAGACCTTGCCAGGGAGGCAGAATTCAAGGTGACCGCCACCATTGTCAGGCCTGTCCGGGAGAACGGCAAGAACCAGATCGTCAATATCCAGGCCGGGGACACCACCTCCAGGAACTATGCCGTTGCCATGGACATCGGTACCACCACAATCTTCGGCCAGGTGCTGGACCTGAACACCGGTGAGGTGCTTTCCGAACACGGCGAATTCAACGGCCAGATTTCCTACGGGGAGGATGTGATCTCCAGGATCGTCTACTCGGAGAAACAAGACGGCCTGGAGACCCTGCACCAGGTGGTCCTGAAAACCATCAACAAGGTTCTGGAACGGATCATCCAGAGGGCAGAGGTGGAAACCCACGACATCACCACCATAACCCTGGCCGGCAATTCCACCATGACCCAGCTGCTGCTGAAGATCAATCCCCGCTATATCCGTAGGGCCCCCTACGTGCCGGCATCGGTCCTCTACCCGGCTTTCAGTGCCGTGGACATCGGTATTGACCTTGACGAACACGCCATTGCCCTGGTCTACCCGGGCATATCCAGTTATGTGGGTGGTGATATCGTGGCCGGGGTCATGGGCTCGGGTATGTACCGGAGAGAAGAACTGACACTGTTCATGGACATCGGCACCAATGCGGAAATTGTCATCGGCAACCGGGACTGGATGGCATGCACGGCCTGTTCCGCCGGTCCTGTGTTTGAAGGCGGGGGAATCACCTTTGGCATGCGGGCCGCCAGGGGGGCCATCGAGGATTTTTCCATCGATCCTGTCACCTTTGAACCGATGATCGTCACCAAAGGCGACAAAAAGGCCAGGGGCATCTGCGGTTCGGGGTTGATCACCATTGTCGCGGCGTTGTTTGAAGCCGGTGTCATTGACAACCGGGGAAAATTTGACCGCAGTGCCCAAACCGAGCGGATAAGAGAACGAGAGGATATATGGGAGTACGTCCTGGTCTGGAAGGATGCCACCCAGATCGGCAGGGATATCAGCATTTCAGAGCCGGACATTGACAACCTCATCCGGGCAAAGGGGGCCATGTACTCCGGTGCCCTTACCCTGCTGGAAGAGGTGGGGCTGACCATTGACGCCATTGATACGATCTTTCTGGCAGGGGGGTTTGGCAGCTACATCGATCTGGAAAAGGCCATGACCATCGGGTTGATTCCCGAAACCGACCCGGAAAAGGTGAAGTACCTGGGCAACGGCTCCCTGCTGGGATGCAAGATGAGCTCGATGACCAACAGGATCCGAAGGGATGTCAGGGATGTGGTCAAGATGATGACCAATTTTGAACTGGCCGAAACCCCATCCTACATGGACCATTACATGGGGGCCCTTTTTCTGCCCCACACAGAGCTACACTACTTTCCACGGCTTAAAAAAAGACTTGATGCCTTGAAAGAGGCAAGGAACCGGGCAAAATCCCCTGAGAAATAAGCCTTAATTTTCATAACCGGCATGCGACCGGTCCATGGACATGGTGGCATTAAGAGGAAACGATTGAAAATGGGTAACAACAACAGCCTGGTCCGGTGCGTCAGCCTGGCCAGGCCGGAACTTTCCAACAACACCGCCGATGCCCAGCGGCTGAAGCGGGCCCTGGAAATGGAGCTGGGTACCGGGGAGGTGTTTCTTCCCCTCTCCATTCTGGCAACACTGCCGGAAAAGCTGAGGCAATGGAATCACCGAATCAAGTGCGTTGTCTTCAAACAGGGTGCCGGCTGGTCGGTGGCAGCGGTGAAGGACCCGGAAAACAACGGGGGACTTACGGGCATTGCCGCGGACATCGGCACCACCCGGGTGGTGCTCCGGCTTGTGGACCTTGAAAC
>DATFJZ010000098.1:0-15378 GCA_035268945.1 Desulfobacteraceae bacterium
CAGGGCAGCGGTTTGACCAGACCGCGGCCTGGATCAAGGAGAAGGGACACACCTGCAAAGGGGTATTCATCATCAAGATAGATGCCATATTCGGCGTCTCGCCCGGCCCCGGAGCCGGTAAAAAACTGGCCTGATCCGCACGCAACCGGGAAAAAAACGGCCGAACACTGTCATCGGTTTTTTACTCGAGAATGTGAAGACCGATGATATAGTGATTCTGGTGTTTCTCCTTCTCAGGCGGTGAAATATGGTTGATTCGGGTTTTAAGAAGGAGGGGAACGGAGGACCCGCCGCGGGGATAATATTTCATCTCCATCTCATCGCCGACACTGATCAGCTCAAGTACTTTGGATCCTTCATTGACAAGGAAACCCAGGCCATTGGTTGAAAAATCCCTGAGTTTAAACTGATAGGTGACGCCAGCATTGTCAGGTTTGAATTCAACACTGGAATTCTTTCCTCCGACCTTCCTGTTTTCGGTTCTTCTGTTTTGACTCATTTTTTTGTATCCCGACAATAGGTTATCCGATTTTCGGCATCAGGGTCCATTTGATAAACCACTGCCCATCTTCCCTTTCCAGACAGATAATGCCGGAATTCTGGAATTTAAAGATTTTTTTCTCAGTCGATCCCGTGACAAGCAAGGAGACAAGCCTCTCCATAAAGGGAAGGTGTCCCACAACCATTGCGTTGTCAAGGGGGTCCAGGGCGGCTGCAAACGCAGCCGGATCATCCATGGGCATGATGCCGACGGCCTCGTCCACGCCCTGGACCGGTTTGAGGTGGTCGGCAAAGATGGCGGCTGTCTCCCCGGCCCTTTTTTTTCCGCTATGCTTTATGCGAAAGACGGGGACAGCATACCCCTCTGCCACCGTTGCAATCCTTACGGTCTCCTCTTTTCCCGAAGGGGAGAGCCCCTTTTCAGGATCCTCGGTTTTTGGCAGGCTTTTTCCATGCTGCACAAGATAGAGCGCCATGAGTTATCTCCTTATGGATTAAAAGGTATGACCTGGTCTCTGCGGGTTTGACCATAACTTGGGCCTGCCCCTTGCCTCTCATGGCCGATGCTATGATCAAGGGATTCACTTCCATTCCCACTGTATAATAAATCCAGCGCCGCATCAAGCTCACTGATTTTTTTTAACAAAAAAAGTGCTCAATCCTCCATGGCAATTCTTTTTCCTTGACATCTCCTGAAAGATAAGTAAGCATTACTCACCAATCAGACCGACGAACCCCTGATGATCAGGGATCATGGAAAAATATGCTCAACAAATTTCAAGGAGGATAGATATGGCACTGGACCTGAACGCCCCGGGCAAACCCATCGGCCCCATGAACAGGGATTACAGCTGGAAAGATGTGGTGCTCTATGCCCTGGGGGTGGGAGCCGGATTTGATGAACTCGAATACTGCTATGAAAAAAATCTCAAGGTGCTGCCGAGTTTTTCCGTGGCGTCCATCGTCAATTTCGATTTTTTGTCCACCATTGCGGAACTGACCAATATCAACATCATGGGGGTTCTTCACGGGGAACAGAAGATCGTTTTCCACAATCCCATTCCAGTGGAGGGGCGTTTAACCACAACAGGAACCGTAACAAACATCTTTGACAAAGGGGACAAAGGAGCCGTTGTGATCGCTGCCTTTGACACCTTCCACTCCAACGGCGACAAGCTCTGCACAAACACCTTGACCGTCTTTTCCCGTTTTGACGGCAATTTTGGCGGCCCCGCCTCCCCGGAAAGCAGGTTTGAGTTTCCAGACAGGGCCCCGGACCACTGGGTGAAAGGGATCTCAACGGAAAACCAGCCCCTGCTCTACCGGCTCAGCGGTGATGTGTTCCAGCTCCATGCCGACCCGGAATTTGCAAAAGCCCTGGGATTTGAAAAGCCCATCATGCACGGGCTCTGCACCCACGGGTTTGCCTGCCGGGCCCTGATAAAAAATCTTGTTCCCGGAGAACCCGAACGGGTAAAAAGAATGGACTGCCGGTTTGCCAAACCCCTTTACCCCGGTGCTCCCTTTGAAACTCTCATCTACAAAACAGGACCGGGAAAGGCCCTGTGGAAAACTGTGCACCAGGAAACCGGGGAGACGATTATCACCAATGGGGTGTTTGAGTTTGAGGAACCGGAAACAACCTAATACGCCATCCAATCAAAACATCAGGAAACAGAGGAACCAGCAATGGCCAAACAGAGAACTCCCCCGCCTGGTCAGATCAAAATAAAAAAAGCCTTTCTAGAGCTCATGAAAACAAAGGATTTTCACTCCATCACAACGGCGGTGATAGCAAATCAGGCCGGTGTTACCGAAGGGCTTATCTACAAATACTTCAGGGACAAAAAAGACCTTCTCTACCAGGTTTTAGAGGACTATTTCAACGCGTTCCAGGAAACGATCGAAACGAAGATACAGAGCACCGATTCGAGCATTGAAAAGCTCAAGATCATCATCGCCACAAGTCTTGCAAGCTATACAGGCAACCGGGTCTTTGCCAGGATTCTCCTCCTCGAGGTGAGAAGCGCGCCGGAATACTTTCACTGCAGCGCCTACAGGATGGTCCAGCGCTACGCCAGGACCATCCTCGACATCATCCGTCAGGGAATAAACAACAACGAGATAAGCCGGGAGGTTGACCCGAAGGTCCTGAGGAAGGTCATTCTTGGCGCCATCGAGCACGCCTGCCTTGGAGAAATCCTTTTTAACCGGGACATTGACACAGAAACGGTTTCAGACAACGTCTGTCACATTATTTTTAAAGGAGCCCAGTCGTAAAATGCACAGTCCAGCAGATATCATGGAAAAGAGCCTCAATCAAAACAGACGAGTTATTTGTGAAGACGAGGCAAAACAATTTTTAAAGGGATTTTCAATACCGGTGGTTGGGGAAACAAGGGTGAATGATGCCGATGAAGCCGTGGCAGCTGCCGGGGAGTTCGGATTTCCCGTTGTGGTCAAGGCCGTTGGGGCCGCCCTTACCCATAAAAGCGAACGGGGGCTTGTGAAAACGGGGCTGAACAGCGATCTTGAGGTGAAAAATGCGGCAGAGACGGTCATGGAAAAAGCGGGAAAAGACCTTGAAGGGCTGCTGGTCCAGCCGGCGGTCAAGGGAAAACGTGAATTCGTCGCCGGCATGTTCAAAGATGAGCAGTTCGGCCCCGTGATCATGTTCGGGCTGGGGGGGATTTTCACCGAAGTGCTCAGCGATGTTGTGTTCCGGATTGCCCCCCTGGTGGAAAGGGACATGGACGAGATGCTGGACGAGCTGGGATCTAAGGCCCTGCTGGAAGATTTTCGCGGGGAGAAAGCCGTGGACCTAGCCCAGGTCAAGGCCGTCCTTTCCGGGCTGTCAGCCATTGCCGGGGAATTTCCAGCCATCAGGGAGATAGACATCAATCCCCTGATTGCCGATGCCGGCGGTTCGCTGCAGGCCGTTGATGCCCTGATCATCATCGACGGCGACCGGGAAGAGAAGACCAGCCCCCCTGCTGTTGATCAAAAAACCCTGGGATCACTCTTTTATCCCGAATCCATCGCCTTTGTCGGAGCATCTGCCACCCTTGGAAAATGGGGACACATGCTGGTGACCAACACCTTGAGCGGGGGATACCGCGGCGAGATCTACCTTGTGAACCCGACATCCCGCACCATTTCCGGCAAAGAGGTCTATGCTTCGGTTACGGACATCCAGGGGGAGATCGACCTTGCCGTGGTGACCATCCCCGCCCACAAGGTCCTGGAGCAGATCCCCCTTTTCAAGAAGAAAGGGGTCAAGGGCATGCTGTTGATCACCTCGGGATTCCGGGAGACGGGCAGTGACGGTGCCCTGCTCGAAGAGAAACTTGTCAAAGAGGCCCATGAGGCCGGCATTATCATCCTCGGTCCCAACACCATGGGCATCTGCAACCCCCATAAACGGCTGTTCTGCAACGGCGCCCATGTCCACCCGATCCCGGGCTCCACCGCCCTTGTGTGCCAGTCAGGCAACATGGGAACCCAGCTCCTCGCCTTTGCCTGTCAACAGGATGTCGGCATCAGGGCCTTTTCAGGTTCCGGTAACGAGGCCATGGTCACCATTGAGGACTACATGGAAGCCTTTGAACTGGACGAAAAAACCAAAACCGTTGTGCTCTACCTGGAAAGTGTCAAAGACGGGCATCGATTTTTCAACAGTGCCTTAAGGGTTTCCAGAAAAAAGCCCGTGGTTGTACTAAAGGGGGGCCGTACCAGAGCCGGTGGAGAGGCGGCTTCCAGCCACACAGGGGCCCTTGCCTCCAACACCAAAGTGTTTGATGCGGCCTGCAGGCAGGCCGGGGTCATCCAGGTGCAGCAGCCCATGGAGCTGCTGGATCTTTCGGCGGTGTTTTCCTCCCTCCCCCTGCCCCGGGGAAACCGGGTGGCCATCATGACCCTGGGCGGCGGCTGGGGGGTCATCACAACGGATCTCTGCATGGAATACGGGCTGGAACTGCCGACACTCTCCCATGCCATCACGGAAAAGCTTGATGCCATGCTTCCATCGTACTGGAGCCGGGCAAATCCCGTGGATATTGTCGGGGAGAACGACACCCGGATTCCCATGGTAACCGTGGAGGAGCTCTTAAAATGGGACGGGTGCGATGCGGTGATCCACCTTGGCATCCACGGCAAACGCATCTTTGTGGAGAACATGGTCAACTCCATTGCACAGGTGGATCCAGACTACCCGGAGGAGGACCTTGAACAGGTGAAGCAACAGCTCCTGCAATTCGAACAGGACTATATCGAACACGTGGCAAGGCTTACGGAAAAGTACGAAAAACCGGTTCTCGGGGTGAGCCTCCTTTCAGACCACAAAACAAGGACCCTGTACCGGATTGACCAGTGCCGGTACAAAGGGGTTTTCTTCCCGTCACCGGAAAGGGCTGTCAAGGCTCTGGCCGGCATGTGCCAGTACAGCCGGTGGCTTGAAAACCATCAGAAACCGGGTTGATCCAGAAGGTTTAACAGGATTGCGTCCCGGGTTTTGGCGCATATACAAGATGCCTCAAACTCGATGATCCAGTTTTTTCTGAGATAACCGATTAAGAGCCCTCAACGGTTGGGGGCGGGGCTATTCTAAAAACTGGATTATCGAGTCAAAGGCCCAATAGCAGGTCTCTCGGGCCTTTGGTGCAACGCAGTAGAGACGTCAGAAGGCAAGGAATGACTGCGATCCCCAGGTGATGTTTTGCTTTTACTTTACAACAGTCATAAGAACACGTATTCTGAACCATACGAAACTAAGGAGCCGTCGTCTAACCGGACACATTGTACCTGAAAGAGACATTTCTATCTTCACAATGACAGCAAGGATTAATCCATGAATAGAGCTTCCAGGATAGACCTGTTATGACCCAGTATTCACCTGGCATCAGGGACAAACTCATCGGCATCTTTGTTCTTATCAAGGTGTTGCCCCTGATTGTTCTTGCATGGTTTGCCTGGAGTCAGATCTCCCAGCTGGCCGAAAACCTCGAAAAACATGTGAATAAGATGGCCTCCACCAGCCAGGAGATCATCGCCCAGGTGGGAACCCTTGCCTCGAAAAACTCCATCAAGGCCCTGGATGCCAAATCAAGGGAGACCATTGAACGGCTGACAACCGATACGGCCAGGGACCTGGCCGCCTTTCTCTACGACCGGGACGATGATATTCTCATGGTAGCCAACCTTGATCCCGCCCAGGACGTTTACAGGCAATTTATTGAAACACACCGGCGAAGTATCACCACCCACAGGCCCTGGAAACTCAATGACAAGGAAACTGCCTGGATTCCGTCTCACCCCCTTCCGGACGATGGATCGGATCAGGATATGAGAGCGGCAAGAATCCCGGATAATGAAATGAATTTTCATTACAGGCCCCCGGAATCGGTTGGCCTGAAGAAAGAGATTCCCCTGTACATGGAAATAACCCATGTGGATCTCTCAGGCCGGGAGACCGTCAAATACACCGCATCGCCTTTATTATCCGAGGAATTGCGAAATGTGGCAAACCCAAAAAACACCTATTGCAGGGCAGAAACCTATGGAAAGGCCCTGAAAGATCTCAAGCCCGGTGAGATTTATGTTTCCGAAGTCATCGGACCCCATGTACCGTCCCGGATCATTGGTCCCTACACCCCAAAACGGGCAGCGGAAAAAGGCGTTACGTTCAACCCGGAAAAAGCCGGATATGCCGGTAAAGAGAATCCTGTGGGCAACCGTTTTCAGGGGCTTGTGCGATGGGCGACCCCGGTGGTCAGAAATGGCGTGATCACTGGCTATGTCACCCTGGCCCTGGATCACACACACATCATGGAGTTCTCCGATCACCTTGTCCCGACGGAACAGCGGTATTCAGCCATATCCGATGCAGCATCGGGGAACTACGCCTTTATCTGGGACTATAAGGGACGAAACATTTCCCATCCCAGGGACTATTTCATCGCAGGCTATGACCCTGAAACAGGCAACCCTGCTCCTCCCTGGCTGGATTACGTATCCTACAAGGCCTGGCAGAAGAGCGGACTTTCCATAGCAATGTTCCTTGAGACCCTTCCAACCTTCCACAACCAGTCCCTCTCAGTGAAACCTTCAGCAGAACAGATGCGCCAGGGCCAGGTGGCCCTTGACTGCAGGTACCTTGACTTTGCCCCCCAGTGTGACGGCTGGTATAACCTGACAGAAAACGGGGGGTCAGGATCATTCATGATTTTCTGGAGCGGGCTTCTCAAACTGACAACGGCAGCAGCGATTCCCTATCATACAGGGCGTTACGGCGATCATCCCAGGGGGTTCGGGTTTGTTACCATTGGCGCCAATGTGGACGAGTTCCACCGGGCGGCAACTTCAACGGCAGCACAAATCAAACAGATCCAGGCCGATTACACCGAAAGTATTTGTCTTGAAAGTGCTGCAAATCAAGAGAATATCGCAGATTCCCTGAACAATACGGCACTACATCTCACCGTGTATACCCTGATAATGATCGTGGCTGTGATACTGATCGCCATTATCATGGCATCGACGCTGACCTCCAGAATAACGGCCATTGTCAATGGCCTGAGGCGGTTCCAGGACGGCGAGAGGGATCATCGACTGGATATCCGGTCAAACGATGAAATCGGTCAGGTTATCCAGTCGTTCAACCGGATGGCGGACAGCATCCAGGGCTCCATGGATCAGATTAACGCATCCAGAGAAGCCCTTGAACAGAGCAATGTTTCCCTCCAGGCCGAGGTCGAGGAGCGCATTGCTGTTGAGAAAGAGCTTCAGCACCACAAGAATCGACTGGAAGATCTGGTTGAGGAACGAACTTTTGAAATTGAAAACCGCATGGATGAACTGCGCAGGGCACAAGTCGCGCTTAGCAAAAGCGAAGAGACGTTTGCCAAGCTCTTTATGGTAAGCCCTGTCTGGATCAGCCTTAACCGCATGCGGGACGGGCAGTTTCTCAACGTGAACCAGGCATTTACAACGGTTACCGGGCATTCAAGGGAAGAGGCCCTGGAATCAACAGCCCGTGGACTTGCTCTCTGGGTGGATGATGCGTCAAGGCGCCGCTCCTTTTACAAATTAAACAACCAGGGCAGCCTTAAACTGCATGAAGAACGTTTCCGGATGAAAAATGGAAAAATACGTGATTTTCTCTGGTCCGCATCTCTGGTTGATGTGGACGGGGAAGAGTGCGCCCTCAGTGTATTCCTGGATGTCACCACTCTCCACCGTCACGAGCGGGAGATGGGCCGGCTGCGGACAACACTCCACAGCATCATTAACTCCCTTCCTTCTTTGATTATCGGCATGGATACACACCACCAGGTAACCCTGTGGAACCGGGAAGCAAAAAAAAGGACAGGGGTGTCAGCGAATCAGGCAACCGGACAATCCGTATACGAAGTGATGCCGTGGCTTGTATCCCAAAGGGATATGATTGCCCGGGCCATTAAAAAAGGTGAAATCCTCAGGAAAGAGCGCTGCAGAACCCTCTGGAAAGGGAACCAGGAATACCTGGACATCCTGGTCTGTCCCCTGGAAGGAAAAGAGGCCAATGGCGCTGTCGTCCGGATTGATACGGTGACACAAAAGGTACGCCTTGAGCAACGGATGATACAGACCGAAAAAATGCAGTCCATCGGCAGCCTCGCCGCCGGCATGGCCCATGAGATCAACAACCCCCTGGCCGGCATTCTTCAGAATGTTCAGGTGATCCGCAACCGTATCGAAAAAGATCTCCCAGGGAACCAGGCTGCAGCCCAAGAGTGCGGAGTTCCCCTGTCCACGATCCAGGCGTATATGGAAAAACGAAATGTCTTTGGCATGATCTCATCTATTCTGGACGCCGGCAGAAGGGCTGCAGACATTGTAGCCAACATGCTCTCCTTTTCCCGCAAGAGTGCTTCGGATTACGATCGATACGATACTGCCATGATCCTTGATAAAACCCTGGATCTCATTCAGAACGATTATGACCTGAAAAAAAAGTTTGATTTCAGAAACATCCGGATTGAAAGGGAGTATGACAAGAACGTTCCGTCGGTGATCTGTGACAGGAGCAAACTGCAACAGGTTTTTTTCAATATCCTGGAAAACGGGTCCCAGGCCATGATGGACAGCTCTGCCGGCCAGGAAAACTCATGTTTTACCTTGAGAAATTACCGGGATGGAGACAGCGTCTGCATTGAAATCCATGACAACGGCCCCGGCATGGATGCTGAAACAAAAGCCCGGATTTTCGAACCCTTTTTTACCACAAAACCGGTGGGAATAGGTACAGGCCTGGGGCTCTACATCTCTTATTTTATCATTGTCGAGGATCTGAAGGGGGCCATCACCGTAGAGTCGGCTCCGGGCAGGGGCACAAACGTCATCATCAAACTGGCGAGCAGCAATTGATACACCCTTACCTACCCTGCACCGGCATGGCCGATTTCTCTGAATCGTACACGGATACGGAACAGACCGTTTTGTGAAGCAGGGGGAAACGATACTCCTAAAACCCAATATCCTCTTGGGAGACCGACCGGAAAAATGTGTCTCCACCCATCCTGCAGTGTTCCGGGCCGTTGGTGAACGGCTCATTGAAGCCGGGCCATTGTCTCCTAAGGGACCAGGATCAGAATCTTTAAAAACCTCAACCCCGTCTTTAGGGCCATTCACAGGAAAATTTATGGAACCGCCTGAAAAAAAAAGCAACAAGGATATCCCCCGGCTGATCGGTCTGCCCTTTGCCCAGGGCGCCACCATGCTCTACCTTCTCTTTGCCGGCTGCTGGATCTATTTTTCTGACCAGCTGCTGGTGATGGTTGCCGGGACACCTGAACAGCTGCGGATGCTGTCAACGGCCAAAGGGTGGCTGTTTGTCTGTTTCACCGGCCTGTTCCTCTTTGTCATACTTGCCCGCTTCACCGCCAGGGTCACACAGAAACACCTGGAAATACGGGCCCAGGCCCAGAGGTACAGCATTACCCTGGAGGCCATCGGTGACGGGGTCATTGTAACCGATTCCCGGGGACGAGTGGAGCTGATCAACCCCGTGGCAGAGGCCCTCACCGGCTGGCCGGCATCAGAGGCCCGGGGCAGGCCAATGCACGAGGTGTTTTCCATCGTCAACGAACAGACCCGGGAAACGGTGGAAGACCCGTCGGCAAAGGTGTTGCGTGACGGGATCATTGTCGGCCTGGCAAACCACACCCTGCTGCTGGCCAGGGACGGTACGGAGCGCCCCATATCGGATTCCGGGGCTCCCATCCGCTGCGGGGAGGAAGGCATTTCCGGTGTGGTACTTGTGTTCCGTGACCAGACGGAAGAACGCCGTGCCCAGGCGGCCCTGGAGCAATCCAGAAAACGGCTGCAGCAGAGCGAAGAAAAGTACCGGGGACTTGTCCAGCATGCCCCGGCGGGCATTTGCGAGTTTGACATGGAACAATTGAAGTTCATCAGTGTCAACGATGTGATGTGTGAATATACCGGTTACTCCCATAGCGAATTTTTGCAGCTTGATCCCATGGACCTGCTCACCAGCGAGAGCCGGGAAACATTCACCAGCCTGATGGATGATGTCTATAAAAACAGCCCCGGGGAAAGTTCCCTTGAATACAGGATAAAGGGGAAAAACAACCGTGAGTTGTGGGTGCTGTCCAATACACGGTTTTTTTATGAAAAAGGCCGTCCCAAAACCGCCATGGCCGTGGTCAACGATTTGACAGAGATTCGCCGGGCCGAAGAGGAACGAAGACGTCTGGAAAGTCAACTTCAGCAGGTTCATAAAATGGAGGCCATCGGTACACTTGCCGGTGGCATCGCCCATGATTTCAACAATATCCTTGCCGGTATCCTGGGTTATTGTCAATTGTTAAAACTGAACATCAACAACTCTGAAAAAGCCAAAGAACATGTTGAGCAGATCCATACCGGGGCGAAGAGGGCATCCCAGCTTGTAAA
This sequence comes from Desulfobacteraceae bacterium, assembly GCA_035268945.1. GTDB lineage: Bacteria > Desulfobacterota > Desulfobacteria > Desulfobacterales > Desulfobacteraceae > DATFJZ01. The sequence continues at coordinate 10,453 of DATFJZ010000098.1, forward strand.
ACAGATCCTGGCCTTCAGCCGGGGCAATCAGTATGAAAAATTTCCGCAAAAGCTCAAACCCATTGCCAGGGAAGTTGTGGCGCTTCTCCGTTCATCAATTCCTGCAACCATTGAGATAAGAGAAAAATTCGCATCCCAAAGCCATGTGCTTGCCGATTCCCCTAAAATTCACCAGGTGCTTATGAACCTCTGCACCAACGCCTACCATGCCATGCGAGATGAGGGGGGAACAATGTCCATATCAATGGGTGATGTTTACCTGGGGGAGGAGCAGACCGGAGAAATGCAGATTCCGGCCGGTGAATATGTGAAAATCGATATCACCGACACGGGCTGCGGCATGGACAGTGAGACCCTGAAAAAAATCTTTCATCCCTACTTCACAACCAGGGAGCATGGCCAGGGAACCGGCATGGGGCTTACGGTGGTCTATTCCATTGTCAAGGAGCACCATGGGGCTGTAACGGTGGACAGCCGCCCGGAAAGGGGCACCACTTTCACCGTTTATCTCCCCGCAACCGGGGAGACAGAGCCCCCCGGGGTAGATGACCAGAGCCGATCCATGACGTCAGCCAGGGGCAGTGAAACCATCATGGTGGTTGAAGATGAACCAGATATCCTGGAATCGACAATGGAGCTGTTAAAGGATTCCGGGTACCGGGTGGAGGGGTATACCGATGGGAAAAAGGCCTTAACGGCGTTTTGCCAAACCCCCGGGGAAATTGATCTTGTCATGACAGACATGACCATGCCGGGAATGACCGGCGAAGCCCTGGCCAAAGAGCTCCTCCAACGCCGGCCCGACCTGCCCGTTGTCATGTGCACCGGCTACAATGAAAACATGTCTGAAACCAAGGCCCTTGGCATGGGGATTAGACGGTTCATTGAAAAACCCGTTGTCAACCAGTCCATTGCTGACATCATTCGCAGTGTGCTCGATGAAAAATAGCTGTTTGTTTTTGGGCACTATATCGTGAATTTTTCCGTCATGTCCTGAAGCTGGTGCATCACCTGGTCCACGATTTCAGCCTTCTGCTTTACACTGGAAGCCAAATCATTGATTTCCTGGGAGGCGGTGAGCACATCATGGATTTCATGGGCCACCTGACCCGAGGCATCTGACGTCTGGGTGACATTCACATTGACCTCCTGTATTCCGGTGGATACCTGGCTGATATTGTCGGCAATCTGGCTGGTGGTGCTGGACTGCTGTTCAATGGCGGAGGCGGCCTCGTTAACGAACTCGTCGATCTGGGTGATGATCTTTGAGATCTCACTGATTTCACCCACAGCACCCTTGATCTGGTCCTGTATTTTCTGGATATTTTTTGCAATATCCTCTGTTGCACCGGCTGTCTGGCCTGCCAGAGCCTTGATCTCGTTTGCAACGACACCAAACCCCTTGCCTGCTTCACCGGCCCTTGCCGCTTCAATGGTTGCGTTCAGGGCAAGAAGGTTGGTCTGGGACGAAATGTCGGTAATGGTGTCGGTGACCTTGTTGATCTCCTCTGCAGCCTTGCCCAGCTCCCCTACCCGCACCGACGTCTTCTGGGCCTGATCCACTGCCTGGCTGGTGATCTCCCTGGTGTGGTTGGAGTTCCGGACAACTTTTTCGATGCTGGTACTCATTTCGCCGGTACCGGTGGAAACGGTCTCGACATTGGTACTTGCCTGTTCCATGGCTGCCGCGACGGAATCCATGTTGGCACTCATCTCTTCGGCCGCAGAGGCAACGGTATTGACCTTTGACACCGTTGTTTCAGATCCCTGGCTCATTTTATCGGAGATCTGGTTGATCTCCCCCGAGGCTGAATTCAAGGTCCCCACCCCCGAACTCAACTCCCTGATCATCCCGGCCAGATCCTGAACCATGTCATTCATGGAATCAACCGTATCCTTGATGGCGTCCTTTGCCTCGTAGGTAAAGGTGTATTGGAAATTGCCGCCGGCCACTTCCCTGGCAAGAGTGGCCATGCCGTTCATGCTCTTCATCAGCTGGCGGTTCATGAAAAAAATGATCAGCACACCGACGATCAAAGCCAGGGCTCCGCTGATACCGACACTGGTCAGGATCTGGCGGTTGACACCTGCCATCAGCTCTTCTTCCGATATGCTCACCGTAAAATAGAGATTCCAGGGCTTGAAATAGTTGACATGGGAGTAATAGGTCCGGTTGTCATGGCCATAGGTGACAAAATTCGATCCCTTCTGGAGGAGCTCTTTCCCGTTTTCAAAGTCCCGGACATCCAGGGACAGGTACGACTTGTCGGGATGGGAGAGGATACGGCCGTCGGCACCGCTGACAAAAGAGTATCCCTTGCCGCCGACGTTGACTTTGTTGACCAGGTTGACAAGTCGTTTTGTAATGACACTGCTGCTGACGGAGTAGGCGCCGATGATGGCTCCGTCTATGGCTTGTTTAAAGGGATGTACAAGCTGCATGACAACCCCGGTTTTGCCCCTGGCAAGGGTCAAAAAGGGTTGACCTTCCATGAGTTTTTTGTAAACCTCTGACCCGGCGGGATAGTAATCGCCAATGGGACGTGAATCATCCTCGTTCCTGTCGTTTGTGGAAACCTTGATCAGTTTATTGTCATAAAGCTGGTAAATCGAAATTTCCGATCGGGTGTTGCCGCCCACCTTGTCAACAATGGTATGGCTGCCGGTAATAAATTCAAGGCCGAAAATGAGTTTTGGCAGGGTCAATTGCCCTCTATTGCCCGATGTGATATCCCGGGTTTCCAGGTCAAGGGTCCTGCCTTTCACAACCATGGTTTTCCCAGCACTCTGGCTTTCGGCAATCAAGGCCCCCATGTCTGAATCGATCTTCTCCCTCTGAAGGGTGTACTTGAGTTCAACCGTTTCAAAGAGAACATCTGATACGCTCTTGATGCTGATCTGGCCTTTGGCAAGAAAGGAATGTTTGCTCTGGTAAAAATTGACAACTGCTATGATAAGAATGGTCAAAAGAACGATACTCAAGGAACCGATATATAATTTCTTGTCAAACCCGATCTTTTTCATTTCCCCCCCCTGTGGACAGGATGCTGAACATGCTGTGTGTTTTTTACTCTTTGGGTAGTCAGATCCCTTCAGGCTACCGGTTTTTGCCATGGCGCATCTTAATGACAAATTCCTGAGAAGACAAGCGAAAAAATAGTCTACTCTCCCGGCGTCATTTTTTCAAAGGCCGTCATCCCCGTTGTCACCATGCCGGCAATGTCACTGACATTGCCCGGGATTACCAGGGTGTTGGAGGTCTTGGCAAGCTTGCCGAACTCTGTCATGTACTGCTCGGCCACCCGCAGGCTGGCTGCGGCCTGTCCGCCGTCGTTCTGGAGCTGCCCCGCAATGAGTTCAAGCCCCTCGGCGGTGGCCTTTGCAACGGCCAGAATTTCCTGGGCATGGCCTTCGGCCTCGTTGATCCGCTTCTGCTTTTCCCCCTCGGAGACGAGGATGGCGTTCTGCCGCTCCCCCTCGGCCCTGTTGATGGTGGACTGCCGGTCGCCTTCGGATTTGGCAATGGTGGCCCTTTTTTCCCGCTCGGCGGTCATCTGGGCCTCCATGGCCTTTTTAACCGACTCCGGGGGCAGGATGTCCTTGACCTCGTACCGCAGCACCTTCACCCCCCAGGCCTTTGCCGCCTGGTCAATGGAGTCCACCACCTGGCTGTTGATGGTCTCCCGCTCTTCAAAGGTTTTGTCAAGGTCGATCTTGCCGATGCAGGAGCGCAGGGTGGTCTGGGCCAGCTGGGATGCCGCCATGCGGTAGTCGTTGATGCCGTAGGCGGCAAGCGTGCTGTCCATCACCTGGAGATAGAGCAGCCCGTCCACCTCCACGGTGACATTGTCCTTGGTGATGCAGGTCTGGCTGGGAATGTCGGACACCTCTTCCTTGAGTGAATACTTGTAGGCCACCCGGTCGAGAAAGGGAACCAGAAGGTGGAACCCGGCCCCGAGAGTCTTGTTGTATTTGCCCAGCCGCTCGATGATGAACTCCTTTTTCTGGGGTACGATGACCGCGGTTTTGATAACGATGACAATGACAAGGACAGCCAGCAGCGCCGCAGCAATAATGGCAGGATTCATGATTCCCTCCGGTGTGACATTAGTTTTTTTTTACAAAATAGATCTGGGTGGAATCGTCATCAAACCGGACAATCTCAACCATCTCCCCTGTTTCGATCTCTTCATTCGAGGCCGCATCCCACAATGTACCGCGAAACGCGATGCGCCCCTGGGTTTTGGGGGTTATGGGGGCAACAACCCTGGCCTGGGCTCCTTTTGGAAAATCATCGTAGTTGGTTTCCTCCCTTCCGGAAGAGGTCCCCTGAAAAATTTTCATGCACCACTTGCGAAGCAGGACAATGGACACCAGGGTCGCCCCGACAAAGAGCAGAAACTGCTGTGCCACTGTCAAGGGCCACACCAGCAGGGCCCCTGCCACGGCCAGGCACCCCACCCCGAAAAACAGGACAACAAACCCCGGCATCATCAGCTCCAAAAGGGCCAGGGCAATGCCCATCACAAACCAGACAAGCCATGTTGAAACCAGTGCATCCATCGACAAATCCTCCCGTCAAAAAAGAGATAAAATCCTTCTATAGGACATAAAGCCGTTTTATGTCAAGGAAAAGAAGGGCCGGGCCGGTTGAGGGAATGTCCAGAGCCACTGATCACTAAAGTGACCGCTATTGAAAAACCTCTGAACAGGATACATGACCCAGGGAGAGGCGGAACGGCTGCAGCGTGAATTTGAACAGGCAGTGAGCGGTAAATTTGGATACGCCTCTGATGGAAAATGTGGGTCAAAAAGATTGCCCATAAAGGAACGGATTTTGCTATAATGTCAAAGAGAGGATACGGGCAAGCTGTTGGAGAGTATTTTTAATCGAGAATAATCCATAAAAACAGGTGATGCATATGA
>DATFJZ010000099.1:0-6426 GCA_035268945.1 Desulfobacteraceae bacterium
CTTCCATGGAAAGGGCCATTTTTTCCATTTTTTGTTCCACAGACTTTATTTTGGCAAGAACAGCGTGTTCCCGGTCAACCAGGGCAGTGATGCGCTGTGCGTTTTTCTTGAGATCCTCCAGCACCCCTTTCACCCGTGACACCTCCCGGTTGTTCACCATTTTTGCAATGGCCCCAAGTTCATTTTCCATTTTCTCAAAGGCCATGGCCTGCATGGCAAGGATCAGCTCTTTTACGTTTTTCATGGAGAGGGAGTCCTTGGGGATGGTACGGATCATCCCCTTGAGCCTGGTCTGCAGCTCTTCTTTCAGGGAGTTTTCCTGTTCTTTTAAAAACCGCTTCTCCTTTTTACACTCATCCCGGGCCGCTGCAAGCTCCTGTTTTTTCTTGAAGAGATAATGCCCGAAGTAAATGGTGTTTTCACCGCAGTAGTAGAGTTTTTTCAAAGAGAGGGATTCACCGTAAAGAATGTTGTTGGTCATGTTCCCCCTGGTCTGTTCAAACGAAATGACCGGAGCCACCAGGGTGGAATCGAGAAGCTCCTTTTCAATGCGGATGGAACCGGTCTTGGCCGTCAAAAGGGAATTGATTACAAACGAAGCGACAATGTTGTCCTGGACCAGAATCCGGCTGTTGCCCTCTACGGTGGAAACCTGGGCACTGCTCTCTGCAAGGATGCTGCCTCCTTCCAGGACGTCCGCCTTGACCCACCCCTTTGCCCGTATCGTAAAACCGCTGCAGACGGTGCCAATCTTGATGTTGATGGGAGAGATGTGCTCTGTCCCGATATTTCCCGTGGCGTAATCCAGCCGTTTCACCTCCAGAACATCCCGGATGCCCACACCGGTTATCTCTCCCCTGGAGCGATGGAGGAGGACCACCCCGTTTTTTTCGGCCCGCAGGTAATATCCCGGGGGTTTGTCCCCTTCTGTCTCTTTTTCCACCACTTCCACCCCGCCCAGGAGTTTCAGTTCCAGGGGGGTAGCCTCGGGCACCTCAATGATCTCGCCATTGTATGCCATACCCGGTGTTCCATGGAATTCACGGCTGATATAGAAGAGATTGTCCCCTGCGGCAATAATGGGGTATTCGTTGATCTCCCGGAAATCGATTCTCCCATGTTCCATCAGTTTCCCGGGGCAGGAGAGATGATCAATGTAAGACTCGTCAATGGCGCCGTCCCTGGTGGGAATCGGGGGAACGCCCTTCAGGGTCAGATTGAGGTGCTTGGTGGTAATGGATATTTCCAGGGTGAGGGAAAGCCGGGTCAGTCTCTCATCGTCTGCATCGGATAAATCACGAAGCACATGCCGGACGGTGAGAGACTCATCGCCAGGCCGCTCTTTGGCCATGACAGTTTTAAGGGCAGCCAGCACCACTGCGGCCTGCACGTTCATCCTCGGAAAGAGCTGAGCCAGGGCCTTTAAAACAACGGAATCCTGGTACCTTTCCCGCTCTATCTGAAAAGAGAGGCTTGCCGTGTCCTGCTGTTTTTTGACCTGGTTGTACAGGTTGTTTTCAAGAATATCCGCTTTTTTCTGCAGCTGTTCATCCATCCGATATCCATCCTATGTCCCGTTTTTCGTTGGTGAATCCATTTTGGCAGGTACCATTCATTCCTCAACATGCCGTGTTTCCATCTACCATTCTTCGGCCAAAACCGCTGGAGGCTTGATCATAACTTCGGTCCAATCCGTTATTTCCCGTTGTTTTTTAAATAAAATATCACCTCTGGAGGGAGGGGTCAAGGCGAAGGGCTCACTAAGTGGCATAATACAGACCCGGGATAGCACTGCCACAAGCTGGTATTAAAAAACGGTGTTGTTATCTTGATGAATCTCTGGTATCCAGTAGTCAAACAAGCGTTTCAATGCCCATGCTTCACGTCAAAATTCCGTGGATATCCCGGAACAGAAACCGCATGGTGTGACCACTTTTTTTCAGAGGAGAAGGGAATGGACTCCAATGCCCTTGAGGTGAATCTGTCCGATACCAGAGTTAATGTGAGCATCGAAAAAAAATACCAGGTTCTCCAGGATATTGTTTCAAACTACCACGGGATTCTAAAACGGATGAACGCTTTTTTAGAAGAGCTGTCCCACCCCTATATCAACTGGGAATTCATTGTCAAGGAAACCAGACACTTTTCCCTGCACTATTTCTACCTGTACAAAGACCACGAGGATGGGAACAGGGCGCTTCAACTCTTCATCGACATTTTTCTGAGGGCACTGAACCAGGACGTAAAAGCGACAACGCTTTTTCATGCCGCCGGCAACCTGATGCTGCTTTTGCAGCATGTGCTCAAAGAGTTCTCCCAAAACCGTGAAGAATTCATCAAAACCATTGCCCGGGCCGCAGATCAGATCCAGCGCCTGGACGACGATCTGTTTTCCTGCTTTGTCCGGTCCTGGCATCAGCCCGACAAGCTTGCCCAACTGCTGCTCAACGCCGATGGAGAGGGGACCGGGGATTTCACCGCCGTCAATCTCTTTTTAAAACGCTATTATGAATTCTCCTTTTCCTGTTTTCTCAAGGAAAAAGACCCCTTGTTCTGGATCACCGATGATCCGGACATAAAAAACCTTCCCCCGGAAGCGGAAACCATCCTTCAAACCGTTTCCCACGGCCATATCCAGCATTTCCAGAAAGAACTGGCACAACTTGTGGCCAGGGGTGACACCTCCTCCAGTCTCCTGACGGAAAAGCTGCTGGCCCTTCCCGGATACATGGAACTTGTCAGCCGGTTCAAAAACATACCTGGAAAACTGTCGGCCAGCATGGGGGATAAAAACCCGGGAAAACGGCTGAAGCTGGTCTTCCTGTTTTACACCCTCCACCTGCCCGGCCTTGAAACCATCCATGAACAGACCTTAAGGGAGATCAACAGGACCCTGACCTTTCTCATTGACCATGGAAATTTCAAAAACAACCTGCGGATGATTGACAACACATTTGAGCTGCTGAAGAACAACACCGGCACATACCCTGAAACGGTGCTTGACTGTATCCACAGGATCGGCGAGGCCGTCTACAAGAACGGAGAGGTGGAACTGATCAACTATTTTGTCGACCATGTCATTGACACGGGGTTCCAGTTCCCCGCCATCAAAGGCACCGGCGAAGACTGGCAGATCAGGGGCAACAATGCCCACGTGAAAAATATCCGGGTGTTCCTCGACCTCATCGGGAAAAACCCCCTGATGTCTTCCCGCCTCTTTTCCGCCTTGATCATTTCCATGGCCATGGGCGGGGTGTTTATCAAAGACACCGACCTCTTCCCAAGGGAGATGACCAAATTCCTCAACACGGACATTGCCCCTGTTTTCAACCTTGTCAAACAGATGGCAAGACTGCTGCCCATCTTTTTCAACAACATCGGAGCAGAGGGGGAACTACGGGACATCTCCACCCGGCTGGACGAAGCGTGCAAACGGGGGGATGTTCTGGTCCATTTCCTCCGAAAACAGAGCCATGTTGAAAGTTCCAGCCGTGTGGTGGAATTCATGGAACAGGTGTTTGTGTTCTGGAAAACCGGAAACAAGAAAAAACTGCAGCCCTATCTACCCCCTTCGCTGTTCAAAAAAATCGATCCCGGCGGTATCTATGTCAACGGGCTGAGAAACATCTTAAAGGCGCTCTCCCACAAGGGGTTCACCCGGCCCAGGGAATATCTGCAGATCAAAGAGAAGGATTTTCCCCAACTCATCGACACCATTGACAATGCCTCAACGCTTGACAAGACAAGGATCAAGCTTGCCATCCATTTTTACCAGCTTCTCAATGAGAAGTACCGGTTTGACAATATTGAGTTTGAAAAATACATCCTCACCACGGGCAAAAAGTTTGTCTCGGAACCGGAAAAGCTCACCGCTGTGCTTGCCGGCAGCGACACCAAAGAGAAAATAGCCGCCCTGCTGGCGTATGCCGAGGTCCTCAAGGAGACCATCCTTTCGCCCAGCACCTTCAAGCCGGAGGAGTACATCTACCACAAACGCCATTTTGCCATTGATATCCCCTCCATGTACGGCAGTTACCACGAGGAGAAATTCGATGCCCTGGGGCTGACACTGCGCATTGAAAACATCATCAATGTGCTGTTTGAAGAACTTGTCAACAGTGCGGATTTTCATTTGATGACAAAAGCGGCCTTTGGAGAGATCTATGAGATTCTCAAGCTCTTTTCCAGAGCGCTCAAGCTGGACGGCATCACCTCCAACAAGATGGAGCTCCAACTGGAGTTTCTCTGGTACTCCATCAAGGTAAAGGCCTGCTCCTTCACCCAGTACATGGACATCTTCCGGGGTTTCTCAAGTGCTGTGCGGGATATCATCAGCGACCATTTCAACACCATTCACCGGGCCAACTTCATGCAGATCGGCGCAAATATCCGGCGGGATCAGGTGTTAAAAAAATTCCTCTGCCACAACAATTTTGATCAGAAAAACAGGTCCCTCCAGAGGGCCGCAGAAATTTTTTTCCGGGACCGCATTGTCACCTCCCTGGGACTGCAGCAGCTGGATCTCTTCCTCAACAGGATCCTGCACACCCTGTTCCGGCAGTCCGAAGAGCTCTCCCAGAACCACCTGGACAAACTGCTGAACTACGATCCCAAAAACACCGTCTTCCGGATTGACGGGCGGCTGGCCATGGAGAGCAATATCATCTATCTTGGCAACAAGGGCATCAACCTCATCAAAATGAAAAACATGGGACTGCCCGTCCCCAACGGATTCATTGTTTCCACGGAGGTGTTCCGCTGCCTTGCCATCATTGACAAATACACCCCTGCCAACCAGAACTACAAACAGCATGTGGCACTGCTCCTGGCACACCTGGAAAAAATATCAAAAAAGACCTTTGGCAACCCGGAAAACCCCCTGCTGCTTTCGGTAAGAAGCGGTTCCTCCATCTCCCAGCCGGGAATGATGGACTCGTTTTTGAATGTCGGCATGAACAGGAGGATCACGGAAAGCATTGCAGAAAGCACCGAAAACCCCTGGTTTGCCTGGGACAGCTACCGACGATTTCTCCAGGGGTACGGCATGGCCTTTGACATCAACAGGAATGAATTTGACCGTATCATGCATTCTTTCAAGGAGAAATTCGCAAAAAAGATGAAAAGGGAGTTCACCGGTTCCCAGATGAAGGCCACGGCCATGGGGTACAGGCAGTTCATCCTTGACCAGGGCATCGAAATTGTCGAATCCCCTGTGGAACAGCTCTACCTTGCCATCAGCAAGGTGTTTGAATCCTGGGATTCCCTCCGGGCAAAAAACTACCGGAAGATCATCGGCATTTCCGACGACTGGGGAACCGCTGTGACCATCCAGGAGATGATCTTCGGCAACCGCTCATTACAATCCGGATCCGGCGTTGTGTTCAGCCACAGCCCGAAACTGCCCGGGGACACCATAAGGCTGTGGGGGGACTACACCATCGGCAACCAGGGAGAAGACGTGGTGTCCGGCCTTGTCAAGACGCTTCCCATTTCCGAGATGCAGCGGGAAATCGAAAAAAGGGAGAGCGACATCAGCCTTGAAAAGGGTTTTCCCCATATCTACGCCGGCCTGAAAAAAATCATCCACAAGCTGATCTACGACAACGGCTGGAATCCCCAGGAGATCGAGTTCACCTTTGAAGGCCCCGAAGAGGAGGACCTCTTTCTGCTCCAGGCAAGGGACATGTCCCTGAGAGACCAGAAAGTCATCCGATCCTTTGACATGGAACAGGAGCAGCTGGATGCCAGGCTGTTGAGCAGAGGGACCGGTGTAAGCGGCGGCGCCCTGAGCGGCAGGGCTGTTTTTACCATCGAGGAAATCGAGAAATTCCGGGAAAAAGAGCCGGAAATGCCCCTTATCATCCTCAGGGAGGATACCGTGCCCGACGACATTCTGGAAATTGATGCCGCCGACGGCATCCTCACGGCCAGGGGCGGGGTCACCTCCCATGCGGCCATTGTGGCTTACAGCCTGGGAAAAACCTGTGTGGTGGGATGTGAAAATTTTGACTGCAATGAAAAGGAAAAAACCTGCATGCTCAACGGATTCCGGATTACTTCCGGTGAATTTATCAGCGTCAGCGGCAGGGAAGGGTCTGTGTACAGGGGATTAATCAAGGTAAAAAACATCTAGTACACTCTGCCGGAAAATGGACACCAGGCCGCCGGCAACTATAAAAAAACAGCAAAGGACAAAGAGGACGATAATGAATACAAAAGTACTTGGAATTAATGGACTGGGACGAATTGGTAAACTGAGTTTGTGGCACCATGCCGGCGAACAGTATTTTGATGAAATCGTTGTCAACACAGGTCGGAATGCCGGCAAGAGCCTGGAGGACATTGCCCACTACATTGAAAGGGACTCGACCTATGGCCGCCTCTCCTCCTTTCTTGCCGGCCACATGGCAGACGCCATGATCACCG
>DATFJZ010000100.1:0-8733 GCA_035268945.1 Desulfobacteraceae bacterium
CTCAACTCAAAACTACCCTTAATGGTTTACAATCCTGTAAAAACCGTGAGCATTAAGTTTTTTGCCAACATTTTCAAGGCAGGGGGCCTTCCTGTCTTTGACACGGAGTTTCTGCCAAGGGATGAAATCCTCGAGACCATCAGGCAGCTTGCCGGCCAGGACCTTCTCTTCGGCATTAGGCTTGGCAGCCCTGATCAAGAGCTGATCAGGGAGATTTCCGACATCGACCCTGCCAACCTCGACCTTGTGATGGCTCCCCTTGGCAGAGACGACGTGCCTGCCGATTTCTCCCCCCTTGCCGGCGCCAGGCTGATTCTCGAGGTCAGGGACATCAATATCAATGACAGAATAGAGGCAATAGACCCCCACGCCCTGATTCTCAAGGGGAACGAGGCCGGAGGCAGGGTCTCCAAGTACTCTTCGTTTATCCTCATGCAGTGGTACCTGAAAAACAGCACCCTGCCCGTTATCATCCACGGCGGCGTGGGCAGGCACACCGCGGCGGGGATGTTTGCCGCAGGGGTCAGCGGAGTGGTCCTGGACAGCCAGCTGTGGCTCACCGATGAATCCCCGGTGTCGGACAATTTCAAAAAGCTCCTCAAGGGTATTGAAGAGAGTGATTCTATGGAGATCAGGGTCAACAGCAACATTCGATTCCGGGTGTTTGCAAAGCTCGGGACCAAGATCGCCAAAGAGCTCAAGGAGAAAGCCATTGTCGTATCGGACAGAGAGGATGCCAAGAAAGCGATTTACCGGGAGATCAAAGAGAACCTCACCGCCCTTGACCGGAAAGATGCCGTGGCCGTCCAGGCTCTCTTCTTCCTCGGCCAGGATGCCCTGTTTTCAAAGCACTTTGTACGGGAGGCCTCTGATGTCAAAACGATCATCACCTCGTTTTTCCAGTACATCGGCCAGACCCTGAATTGTGTTGACGAATATGACCCCATACGCCCCGGATCTCCCCTGGCAGAGGAGCACGGCACTGACCTGCCCCTGATCCAGGGCCCCATGGCCAACATCAGCGACAATGCCGATTTTGCATCAATGGTTTTCAAGGCAGGGGCCCTGCCCTTTTTTGCCGTGGGCAGCCTGCCCGAATCCCTGGCCGATGAGATGCTGAAAAAAGGAACCGAAAAGGTAAAGACCTGCGGGGCCGGGCTTGTGGGCATCGAAGCCTTTAACCCGGCCATTGACCAGCACCTCGAAATGGTGAAACGGTACAACATCCCCTTTGCCCTTTTTGCCGGCGGGGTGCCCTCCCAGGTGCTGGATCTCGAAAAAAACGGAACAAAGACCTACCTCCACACCCCCTCCATCTCCATGATGGAAAATGCCCAGAAGAACGGCTGCAGAAGATTTATCGTCGAGGGAACAGAGGCCGGGGGCCATGTGGGCTCCCTGACAAGCCTCGTGCTCTGGGAGGCTGCCATTTCAAAGCTTCTGGAAACACGGATCAGTGACCTGGAAAAAAACGATCTTTCCGGTTTGACCCTGATCTTTGCCGGTGGCATCTCCACCTGTTTTGCCTCGGCCTTTGTATCGGGCATCGCCTCTTCCCTGGCGGCCCGGGGGGCAAAGATCGGCATCCAGGTGGGCAGCGCCTACCTCTTTTCCCGGGAGATTGTCGACACCAAAAGCATGAAAAAGCAGTACCAGGAGATCATCGCCGAAGAAGATGAGACCATGGTCATCGGCACCTCCGTGGGTCTTGCCTCAAGAACCGCCCCCACAGAGTTTGCAAGGATGATGATCGAAACGGAAAAGGAGATGATCAAGAAAGGGGAAAAACTCGAGGCCAAGAAACGGGCCTTTGAAAAGAAAAACATCGGCTCCCTGCTCATCGGCGCCAAGGGATTTCTGCCGGATTTCAAGAACCCCGACCCCAAAAACGTCACCTATTATGAAGGTGAAGACCACAAACGCAACGGCAACTTTCTTGTGGGAGACAGCCTTGCCTTTTTCAAGGAGGCGGTTTCCATCGAGGAGATCCACGCAACTTACTTCAGCGCCAAGGACCTGCTCTTCAAAAACCTCGGCGAGCTTGAGATTTTCTCGTCTGAAAAAAACCAGATCAACGATGAGATTGCCGTTATCGGCATGGGCTGCATCCTCCCCGGAGCCGACAGCCCGGAAAAGATGTGGGACAACATCCTTGACAAGCACTATTTCATCAAGGAGATGCCGGAATCGCGCATGGACAGGGAGCTCTACTACGATCCCGACAAAAAGGCCGAAGACAAGTCCTACACCAAGCTTGCCGGTCTTATCGAGGATTTTTCCTTTGACCAGGAGCGGTTCGGGTACAACGACGACAAAACGGCCAAACTCTCCAGAAGCCAGCAGCTTCTCCTCCAGGCCGCCTACCAGGCCGTAGAGGATTCCGGCTACCTTGGAAAGGATCTGACCTTTTCCTGCAAAGACCCTGAACGTACCTCGGTGATCATTGCCTCCTGCCTTGGCAATGAGCTTGGAAACGAGCTTCAGTTTAAATACCATTTTCCCGAAGTAACGGCCATGCTGGAAAAGAACGAGGAGTTCCAGAAACTTGACGACTCGGAAAAGAAACAGCTGCTGGCCGATCTTCAAAGGGGAATGGAGGGCAACAACCATGGATACGACCCGGTCCACGGCATGCTGCTCAACATTGAAGCCTCCAGGGTGGCACGGCACCTGGGGGTCAGGGGTGAAAACTATATTGTGGACGCTGCCTGCGCCTCGTCCTTCACCGCCCTGGAATCGGGGTGCGATGCCCTGCTCTCGGGAGAATCCGACCAGGCCATCGTTGGCGGGGTCAACACCCACCTGGCCCCGGAATCCTTTGTGGGGTTCTGCAAGATGGGGGCCCTTTCCGCCAAAGGCTCTTTCCCCTTTGACCAGCGGGCCGACGGCTTTATCCTCGGCGAAGGCTCCTGCGTGTTTGTGTTAAAGCGCATGAAAGACGCCATCAGGGACCGGGACACTATCCACGGGGTGATCAAGGGCATCGGCGGCAGTTCCGATGGCAAGGGCAAGGCCATTGCCGCCCCCAACCCCGACGGCCAGCGACTCAGCCTTGAACGGTGCTACGAGAAACTCAAATCCGATATAAAACCAGAAGAGATCCGTTTCATCGAGGCCCACGGCACCTCCACCATCATGGGGGACCAGGCGGAACTCGAAACCCTGAAGGAGTTTTACACCAAGGGAAAAAAGGGAATCAGCTCGATCAAGTCCCAGATCGGCCATCTTCTCGGCGGTGCCGGTGCTGCAGGACTCATCAAGGCCCTCCTTGCCGTGAAAAAGGGCATCATCCCCCCCAATGCCAATTTTGAGACCCTCTCCAGCAATCACAAGATTGAAGACTCTCCCCTTTATATTGTCACGGAACCTGAAAAGTGGGAGGAAGACGGTGCCGGGGCCGGCGGCCCGGGGGCGGCAAAGAGCAGGAAAGCCGCCGTCAGCTCCTACGGATTCGGGGGCATCAACTACCATGTTGTGGTGGAGGAGTTCGGGAAAAAATATGCCCCCGTCAGGCGGTCCATATTCGACGATCCGGGCTATGATTTCAATGACGACCGCATCGTCATAGCCGGGCTCGGGGTGATGCTCCCCGGTGCCAAAACCGTTGACACCTTCTGGGAGAAGCTGGAATCCGGAGAGAAACAGCTCTCACCGATTCCCCAAGAGATCTTTTCCAGCAAGGCCTACGCCGCCATGGACAAGGACTCCATCTACCACCTGCCGGAGGTCCAGGCCGGGGTGATCACGGATTTCAAGTTCAACAACGCCAAATACCGAATGCCCCCAAAGACGGTTCGCTCCATTGAAAAAGGACAGCTCTACGGGCTGGAGGCGGCCGGTGAGGCCATTGCCTCCTCGGGTCTTGAAAAACTGCTGGCCAAGGGGAACAAGACCGGGGTTATCCTCGGCACCATTCCAGGGGAGAGGCAGACCAAGAATATCCTGCGGGTACGAAAAGGACTTGTTGAACGGATCATCAAAAACAGCGATGCCGTTTCTGCTGACAGGAGCGGCGCCATCGCCCAAAGCCTTGTGGAGCAGATCAGAGAGAGAATTCCCGAGAACAACGAGGACACAACCCCGGGGCTTCTCTCCAACATCATCTCCGGCCGCATTGCCAACCATTTCGGCCTCAACGGGGCAAACTATGTCATTGACGCCTCCTGCGCTTCTGCCGTTGTTGCCATCCGCAACGCGGCGAGGAACGTCGCATTCAAAGACCTGGACTTTGTCTTGGCCGGGGGAGTGGATGCCAGCCTCTATCCGGCCGTTCTCATGGCATTCAAACGGCTGGGGCTTCTCTCCAGGGGGGAGTGCAACTACTTTGACTCCAGGGCCGAAGGCTATGTCATGGGGGAGGGAGCTGCCATCCATGTGGTCACCACCTACAAAAAGGCCCGGGAAAACAACATGGAGATCCTCGGGGAGATCAACCGGACAACCATCAAGTCCAGTGTTCCGGACCATCTTCTCGCCCCTTCCGAGCAGACCTTTGTCTCGACCATCAACGACTGCTACAGAAAAAGCGGCATCAAGAAACAGGATATCCGCCACCTGGACCTGTTTGCCTTTTCCAACGTCCTCGGGGACATGATCGAAAAACAGGTAACGGAAAAGGCCTTTGATCATGAGCTCTCCTGCGGCAATGTCAAGCCCCAGTTCGGCTATTTCAAGGCTGCCAACCCGGCGGTGGCCCTTGCCAAGGTGATGCTGATGAACAAGAACAGAAAACTTCTCCCCGACTTCAACTATTCACCTGAGCATTCGACCATGAAGGCGAGCAGGGTGTTAAAGCCGGCCAGGGAGATTGTCTCAATGGAGGCACCGTCACCCCTAAGGCAGAGACCCCTGCGGTTTGCCGCCAATGTCAACGGTATCGGCGGCAACCACAGCCACATGATCGTCTCCACCCTGCCGGCGGTCATCACCGGTGCCGGCCGGACAGAGGCAGGCAGAGGCGCCGATGAAGCGATCATCGATATCCCCGCCGCGATCAACGCAGAGAACCGGTCAGCCGTGGAGCGAACCACCCCTTCCATGGCAGTGGATGCGGCACCACCACAAGCGATCAAAACAGGAACAGATGCAAAACAGATGAAACACCTTGATACCCCACGGGGCAGCACCCCCTATTCTGCCGACAGCCAGGGAAACAAACAGAGGATGGTGGCCCTTTTATCCGGCCAGGGATCCCAGAGATCAGGCATGATGAAAGAGCTGTTTGACAACGATGCCGAGATCAGAAAGACCATGGAGCAGGGAGAGGCGATCTTTGTCCAGCAGAGGGGATACTCCCTGCTGGAAATCATGTTCACAAGGGACGAGAGGCTCAACCTGACGGAGAACACCCAGCCGGCGGTGTTCCTGTCATCGGCGGCGATTTTTGACAAACTCAACGCCAGGGGATTCTCCCCGGATCTCTTCATCGGCCACAGCATCGGCGAGTACACCGCCCTGTTCTGCAGCGGCATGCTGGATTTCAACGATGCCATGAAGCTGATCATCAAACGGTCCGACCTCATGAAAGAGGCGGCAGAGAAACACCCCGGCAAAATCATGGTGGTGTTCAAGAATGAAAAAGAGACCGCCTCCCTGATCCGGCGCTCCTATCTCTCCGACATTCACATCACCAACAAGAACAGCGAGAACCAGACCGCCGTCTCCGGAGAGGCCGATGCCATTGACAACTTCTGCTCCTTCCTCGGGGATGAAAATGTGGTGTTCAGAAAACTCAACCTTTCCGGGGCATTTCACACCCCCCTGTTCAAGGAGGCCAGTGAGAAGCTCAGGGACTACCTTGGAACCGTCACCTTTAACGATGTCAGCTTTGCACGGATCATCTCCAATGTAACGGGCACCCCCTATCCCCAGGATAGAAAGAGCGTCAAGGACCTGCTGGCAAAACAGATCACGTCGCCTGTGGAGTTTATCCGATCCGTCGAATATGTGTACCAGTCCGGCAAAACCCACTACATTGAGATCGGTCCTTCACGGCTGCTCTCCAACCTTTTGAAAAACATCAACATCGCCCAGTACAGCAATGCCGTTGCCGTTGATGCCAAAAAAGGGGAGACGGCCTCCCTGGAGGAGTGCATCGCCTATCTGAAATCCTACTCCTCGATCTTTACCCGGACAAAGGCCGATCCCCGGGCCCTGGAGACCGCTCCCCTCCCTGCCCGGCACGAAGCGCCGGCAACGGGGAAGAGACCTTCCAGGGGACCGGTGGAAGAGGATTTCACCGCTTTCAGGAGCAACAACGAACAGCTTGCCGAAAAGCTGCTCTACGAGGAGTTTCTCCGCCAGAAGCAGGAGGCTGCCCTGGAAGCCGTGGAACGGTTCCATTTCAACACGGACAGAATCGTCATTGCCGGGGTTTCCGTTGGCCTGCCCGGCAAATCGAGAAAGGTTTTCGCCCCGGACAACTTTGAACGAATCCTTGAAGGAACCAATTTCATCGAGCCGCTGACCATTGAAGAGCAGTTAAAGATTACCGATAAGAACATCACCCGGCTGTTCAAGCAGCCCGATGGGAATGCCCGGTTTGTGGAGATCACCAAAACCGAGGATGTGATTCACCTGGCCGGCCAGCTGGGCTACTTCAACCTCACCGAAGAGTACGGGGTCAAATCCGACTATGACATCAGCATGTCCCTGGCAGTGGCTGCGGGCATTGAAGCACTGAAGGATGCCGGCATCCCCCTTGTGATGCAGTACAAATCCTCATCATCGGGACAGCACATGATTCCCGACGGGTTTGCCCTGCCAGGGGAGATGCAGGATGACACCGGTGTGATCATCACCTCCCTCTTCCCCAGCAGCGAAACCCTGGTCAACGAGATGGAAAAATACCTCTACGACCGGTTCTACCTGAAACCCTATGAAGAGTTTGAAAACATCTACTACTATCTCATGGAGAGCGTCAAGGAGGTCAGTGTCAAAGAGCGCATCACCGACTGGTTCTTCAAGATCAGGAACCAGAAGAGGGAAGACCTTGATGTCTACAAGTTTGACCGGAACCTCCTGGCCAACCTCTGTCCCCTGGGATCGGCTCACCTGGCACAGCTGATCCGGGCCAAGGGTCCCAACACCCTTGTTTCCAGCGCCTGTGCCTCCACCACCCAGGCCATCGGCATTGCCGAGGACTGGATCCGGGTGGGCCGATGCCGGCGGGTCATCGTGGTGGGCGGTGAAAACGCCACCTCTGCGGCCCAGAACCAGTGGATCGGATCGGGATTCCTCGCTCTGGGCGCCGCAACGGTGAAAAAGCGGGTTTCCGAGGCGGCAAAACCCTTTGACACGGCACGGAACGGAACCATCCTCGGCAGCGGAGCCGCCGGTGTGATTGTTGAGAGTGAAGCCACCGTCAAGGCAAGGGGGATGAAGGGTCAGGCCGAGATCCTCGGCACCCACATGGCAAACTCGGCGTACCACACCTACAACATCGACGTGCCCCACATGACCGCCGAGATGACAAAGTTCATTGACAAGGTGGAAACACAGCACCACCTTGCCAAAAAAGAGTACGCCAACAAGCTGCTGTTCATGTCCCACGAGACCTACACCCCTGCCAGGGGGGGCAGCGCCGATGCCGAGGTGTCGGCCCTCAAGGCGACCTTCAGCAACCATTTGAAAAACATCGCCATCTCCAACACCAAGGGATTCACCGGTCACACCCTGGGCGCTGCCATCGAAGATGTGGTCATGGTCAAGGCGCTGCAGAAAAAAATGGCCCCTCCCATTGCCAATCTTACCGATATCCCCGAGCACTTCAGGGAGCTGAACTTCAGCAGCAGCAAGGGGAACGACATCGAATACGGCCTCCATCTGGCGGCAGGATTCGGGTCCCACCTGGCCTTTCTCTTTGTCAAACGCATCGAGGAAAAGGTCTTTGATCCCGTTGCCCTGAAAGGCGGCGGTATCGAATACCGGATGTGGCTGAAACGGATCACAGGGGCTGAAAAGCCGGAACTTAAGATCATCGACAACACCCTGTGCGTCATTGCCGACCCGGAAAGAGAGAAGACCGTAACGGCCAGAAAACCGGGAAAGGCCCCAGCAGAAAGCCCGGTTCCGCAACCTGCACCGGCAGAGCAAAAGAGTGCCGGAAAAGAGGCTGTTGTGGAGCCCCGGGAAGAAGGAGCCAAGGCCCCGGCCCAGGAAGCGGAGGGTATCTCCTCGGGCACCACAGAAGGTACCGGCCGACCGGACACAGCCGGGGAAACCGCCGGCGGTTCCGGCCAGGAACCGGAAGCCATGGACCAGGGGGCCATGGAAAAGATCCGGGAGATCATCGCCGACCAGACCGGGTACACCACCGACATGCTGGAGGACGACCTCGATCTCGAGGCCGATCTGGGCATTGACACGGTCAAGCAGGTGGAGATCTTTGCCAAGGCGGCGTCCTTCTTCGGGTTTGACGTTCCCGACGACCTCAAGCTCAGGGATCTGAACACCATTGCCAAGCTGGCCGAATACGTGGCAAACCGGACAGGGGCAGCGGTCCCGACCGGAACAACCCAAGGGGCCGCCCGGCCGGAAGCAGCCGGGGCAGCCCAAGGGGACGACCAGCCGGAGACGGCCGGGGAATCCGCCAGCGGTTCTGACCAGGGGGCCATGGAAAAGATCCGGGAGATCATCGCCGACCAGACCGGGTACACCACCGACATGCTGGAGGACGACCTCGATCTCGAGGCCGATCTGGGCATTGATACGGTCAAGCAGGTGGAGATCTTT
>DATFJZ010000101.1:0-4681 GCA_035268945.1 Desulfobacteraceae bacterium
CTGCGGCCATTGGTCCTCAAACAGCTTGATTGGTTTCACGGCAACGATGGAAACACTATCGTGTTTCTGCCCTTCCAGCCCCGGCTGGAAGGGCAAGCCACCCGCTTTGCGGGTGGCCGTTGGCTTCTTAACGCCTGGCAGGGCAAAAAGTCTTATCTCCTTTGGTTCTCAATATTCCTGACAGGGCAAGCTCTGGGGGCTCTTAATCGGCTATTTCATATAAAACCGGCATGGCCGGTCCCTGCTTCTGTTTATCGGCTTTTCCCCTTTGGATTTAAAGCCCGGGGGAATTTATTTCCTCGTAAAACACCTTTCTGCCCTTGTACAAAAGGATTAAGCAATTTCCGTGCCTTTAAAAAAACAGACATAACTGGACAACAATAGATCGATTCATGACCTGGTCCTTTGGCTTGTCTGTGACATTAGCCGAAATAATCATCGGAATTCTAAAACTGACATAGACCCTGCACATAACTCCGGCCATGGGAAAAAATACGATGCCATGGAGAATGCAGGTTGGGCACAGGTTTTAAAAACCGGACCTATCGTATGCCGATGATGGTGTTGAGCATCTCGTCGGAGACCGAGATCAACTTGGATGCCGCGGAAAAGGCGTGCTGGAACTTCATCAGGTTGATCATCTCCTCGTCCAGGGAGACGGCAGAAACCGCATCCCTCTTTTCCGTGATCGAGTTGACCAGCAGCCCGGCAGACTCCCTTGCGTTTTCAATACCCCTCAGTGTGATTCCCATGGAACCCACCATGGTGCTGTAATATTGGTCAAGGGTGGCACCTGTCACGCTGGAGTCGGCCCCGCCTCCCCGGGAAAAAGACCACTGCTTCATGGTTTTGGTCTCAAACTGGATGTCGGCCAGGGCCAGGGCATTGGCGTTGTCCCCCTGGCTGATCTCGCCGGTGTCGCTGTTCACGGCGGCGGCGGCAATAAACCCGGTGTCGTTTAAATCGGCGTTCACCCCCATGGTCAAGGCGTTTTCCCCGGTAAAAAAGGTGTTGATGCCCGCCGCCGCCATGACACCCGCGGGCTCTGATCCATCATCGGAAAAGGCAAAACTGAAATCCTCGCCCGAGGTTTCGGTAAAATCCATCTCAACAAACCCGTTGCCCGTCACCGGCTTTTTGAATAAAATCTCCATGTCGGCAACACCGTCACGGGTCAGGTCAACCCCGAAACCATCATCATCCCCGCCCTCCGGGATAATCTGGATATCCCCGCCGGTGGGGTCATTGAGCACCTTCCACACATCGGTGCCGGTGCCGTCGGTCAACCGCTGGAACTTTACGTCCCTTGCCTCAAAGGTAAACCCGGCATGGTTTGTCACCCGGATCTCGGTGTTTGCCTGGCTGAACCCGGTGTTGATACTCTCACCACTGTACTCCACATTGGAGATGGCGTGGTGACCATGGTCCTGTTCAAACTGCAGCCGGTTGTCCCGGGTGACCGAGGCCTTGACCCCACCGGCCTTCCGGTTGAACTGCCCGGCAAAGGAGTCAACGGTCCAGTGCCAGTCGGCAAGGGTCTCGCCGGTGGCCATGCCGCTGCTGGTTTCCGACACCGGGCTGCCCGACTGGTCAGTGGTGATGGTGAACACATCGTCCTTGTGCAGGGTGCCGTCGTTGAACTCCAGGGTCATGTTATCCACCTCCACGGCCACCGGCATGTCAGGGGTAACCGGGGGATCCTCGCCTTTGATTTGAAATTCACCATGGGAAGAACTGCTCGTCCATCGGATGGTCAAGGGCTCTTCATCCTCTCCGGGGAGGTGTCCCACCTTCCCCCCCTGGACAACGGTAAAGCGATAGGTGTCCATGACACTGCTGCCGCTGCCCCTTACCTGGAAATCCAGGGGATCCGGCCGGCCCGTGCTGTCCGTGTTCACCGTAAGGGTGTTCCCCGCCACAAGGGAGCCCTTGGCGATATCAAAGGAGACGGAGCCGCCGTTCTCGTCAATGGTGACATTTCCGTCATCGGAAACCCTTACAATACCGTCGCTGCCCGTGGAGAAGCCGTCCTGGTTCAACCGCTCCCACTTGATCACCCCTTCATCGTTGTACAGGGTGGCTGTGGCAGCATCCCGCAGGGGACTTGCCGCGTCCAGCAGATCGTTTCCCGGCTGGGCCGACCCGGTTCCGGTTCCGGTCCTGACGGCAAGTGTTGCATTGCCGGTGCCGGTTTCACTGAAATCGGTGATCCGGATGGGATCGTCCAGCTCCTTGTTCTTGATGACGGAAACAGAGCGGTCCGTTCGGATAACCTGGTACTCAGGATCGGCAAAAGGAGTTACCAGGGCTGCTGTCAATGCGGCTTCCATCCCCTGGGCGTGGTCAAGCTCGCCTAGCACGGGAGGAGCAGCAGGAACTGTATAGTTCACATGGGTACCGTCCACATCAAAGGAGATGGTCTCTCCCTGGGTAAACCCTGAAAACCCCCCCTCTCCTCCCAGGGTGATGATCGAGCTGCCCTGGAGGGCGCTGCCCGTTGCAAACAGGGATCCACCGCCCATAATGCTGGAATGGATGGCAATGCCCGGATCCATGACAGCGGTCACCGTGCCGGTGATGACAGCGGCCTTGTTCCCTGCACCTGCCGAGTCTTCGGCAATGGCAGCGCCGTTGAAACCGATGGTATCGTTGTTTGCCGAGGAGTCGGAGTTAAAGGCAGCCGTGTCATCGGCGGCAGCGGTGAAATTCAGGACCTCATCAACATGCCCCGCATCGGCGCTTGTCCCGGAGAGGACGGTGATCTGAATGGCAGCGTCGTTTCCCGAATCGCTGCCGGCGTTCTCCAGGGTGAGGTTGGACCCGTCCGTGGTGCGCAACACGATGGCGTTGGTGGACGGGTCGTTTTCAACGGAAAACGGGGCACTGTCAAGGTTGACATTCAAGGCATCGTAAAAGGCCGTTGCCACGGCTGCCTCATCGGTGGTGTCCACGGCGGAGAGATCCACGGAAACCGCCGTGGAGCTGGCCGGGGAACCGTCGGAGGCCACGGTAAACGAGACCGTGTCACCGGTGTTGAAATCGGAAAAGTCCTCCAGCCGCACGCCGGCATTGTCGGTCACCTCAAAGGCCTCCACGCCGAGGGTTTTGCCGCTGCTGCTGGTAATGGTCATGCCGTCGGCAACCAGGTCGTCACTGCCGGTGGCCTGGTTGATGCTCTCTGCCGCGGCCAGAAGGGCATCCTCCATCTGATCCTCCAGGGTACCCTTTTTTGAATCAACGACAAAGGACTGTTCATGGAGGGCGTTGTCAACATACAGGGAAAATGTAATCCGATCCCCATCCTCGGCATCGGGAAGGGTGGTCAGGCCCGTGGCCGGATCAGTCGTTGAAAAACGAACATTGGTTTCAGAGGCGTAGGCCTCTATCCCCTGGATCCCACTCAAGGCAGCGGCCACCGAGGCGGCGGACCGCCCCGAATCCCCGGCGATGTCCTTGACCTCTATCTTCCGGGTCCCTTCGGGGCTGCCGTAAACCGTCAGGGTCTGCTCGTCAATACCGGAATCCAGGGCCGAAGCCGCATCCCCTCCTGTTACAATCGTTGTGGCAAGAGTGGAACCGTCGGTTTCCGTCACAATCCTGTCCCCCACGGTGGTACCGTCAACCACGGTGAGCCGGTACCGTAGAGGCTCTCCACCGGGGGTTTCCACCTCCCAGTTGCCGACACTGGCTTTGGAGACCCCCATGTCCACCCCGGCCTCCTGGTATCGAACCTCGGATGTGGACTGGTCCCTGATCCACATCTTGAAATCCTCGTCATGATCGATCCTGTCCCCAAAGGCGTAACTTGATAGCAGGCCGCTCTGGTCTGCCTTGTAATCCCCAGTGACAGTATCGGAATAATAGTCAAGCCCCGCGCCCTGGGAGTGCTGGAGATTAATTGCCCAGATCATCTCTTCTGCCAGGATATCAACCTCGGACTGGTACTTGGGGATCACCTCGTCCCGGACATCCAGCCACCCCTTGATTTTCCCCCCGGAAATATCATCGGAGATGACCCGTTTCTGATCGCTGGACCCCAGCCACACCACCTCTTCTGCCACCATATCCAGCTGGTGGGTATCCACCCCGTTGACAATGGAAGCGCCGTTGGCAACATTCACCGACACGGTGCCGTTGGGCTGCTCAAATGCGTTGACGTTGATCATATCCCCCAGTTCGTCAAGGAGGCTGTTGCGCGTGTCCCTGAGATCATTGGCTGTTTTGGTGGCTTCAAAGCCGGCGATCTCCCTGTTCACATCGGCAATCTCGCCGGCCAGGGCGTTGACCCTGTTCAGTGCGGCTTCGATCTCCCGGCTGGTTTCATTGCTCAACTGATCCAGGTCCTGGCTTGCCGTGCTGAAACGGGCGGCGAGGTTCTTTCCCGTCTTCAGCATCACCTCCCGCTGGGATGGCCCGGCGGGATTATCTGACAGGTCGTGCCAGGCGTTCCAGAAATCGGTCATGAGAGTATTGAGGCTGGTTTCCGAGGATTCATCAAACATGCCCTCGACGATTTTCATGTAGGACTCGGCCTCTTCAAAAGCGGCCAGGGAGGATTTTTCACCGGTGAGCCGATCTTCCAGCATCTGGTTGACGCTCTGTTCGATCTGCTGCACCGAGACCCCGTTGCCGAGGATATGCCCGCCGTATTTGACAGGCCGGTTGTTCTGCTGATCGGCCT
>DATFJZ010000102.1:0-7715 GCA_035268945.1 Desulfobacteraceae bacterium
TCCCTCCCTGTAAAGCTGCCATGCCCTGTGAAAGGATTCCGGCACTTTTACCCCGCCGTTTTCAAACCGGCATCCCTGCTCGTCCCCCTCTTTCTGTGTCGGCAGGATCTCTTTTACAGCCAGGTTTCTCGCTTCTGATACAATAAGATCAACGGTTTTTCTGTTAAACTCGGCAAACAATTCGTGCTCTACCATGCCGATCTGTTCGTGCAACACAAAATCGATATCCCTGCGATCTGAAATTAACTGTGCCATAAGGTTTCCGCCTCCTGAATTTTAATTATTTTTAAGGTTTTGTAACCGTTTTCCCTTACTGCCCCCATCTTTCCTAAAATATTAAAAAAGGAAAGTCAATACGAGGATAAAAATACATTTGACATAGTTTTTTATTTCTGTTTAGTTGCAGAAACTGCAGTCAAAACTTAATGGTTATTCATTCTATTTAAAATTGTGACAAACAGGAAGAAGCCATGATTATCGGACTTGATGTTGGCGGAACCCACACAGATGCCGTGCTGGTCGGTAAAAGCGGTGTTGTGGAAAAGGTGAAGGAGGCAACCAGGGAATATGACCTTTTTGCCACTGTTGTATCAGCCCTGGAAAAGCTTTTAAAGGGGATCGACCCTGAAACGGTGCAGCGGGTGGTACTGAGCACCACCCTCACCACCAATGCCGTGGTGCAGAAGCGGGTGAATCCCGTGGGAATCATCGTCTCTTCCGGTCCCGGCATTGACCCTGAGCTTTTCCGCACCAGCGACTATTATTATCCCGTTGCCGGCTCCATTGACCACCGGGGAAGGGAGAGGGAGCCCATTGATAAACGAGAGATAAAAACCATTGGAGCCCGGCTGAAAAAAGCCGGTCTTACCAATATCGGCATCATTGGCAAATTTTCACCGCGAAATCCCCGGCACGAACTTTTAATCAGGGAGCTGCTGGAAGAGGATTTTAAAAATATCTTCCTTGGCCATTCTGTTTCGGGGAACCTCAACTTTCCCCGGCGAATAGCAACGGTTCATCTCAATGCGGCCGTCCATGATCTCCACAAACATTTTTTTGATGCTGTCAAGCAATCCCTGGCAGAGATGGGCCTGGTTGTTCCCATACACGTCCTCAAGGCAGACGGCGGTACCATGAGCCTGGAGGCCTCCATGGATTTCCCCGGCCAGACCATACTCTCCGGGCCCGCGGCAAGCGTTATCGGCTCCCTTTACCACGCACCTGCGGACAGGGACGCTCTTGTTCTGGATATCGGCGGGACCACAACGGATATCGCCCTGCTTGTCAACAGAGCCCCCCTGCTGGAACCCGTGGGCATCAAACGGGGCATTTACAAGAGCCTCATCCGCTCCCTGAAAACACACTCCATCGGAATTGGCGGAGACAGCCGGGTTCGCGTTGTCAACAACCGCCTGACCATCGGACCTGACCGGTCCGGCCCTGCCATGGCCTACGGGGGCACCCACCCGACACCCACCGATGCCCTGGTGGTTCTCGGTCTCATGGACCCCCCCAACAGAAGCAACTCCCTGGAGGGAATAACAGCGCTGGCAGACCAGCTCGGCCTCTCCCCGGTAAAGACCGCGGAAACGATATTTGCCACAACCTGCCGGGAAATCATCGACCAGGCCGGCAGCATGGTGGAGGGCATAAACAGCAAGCCTGTTTACACGGTGCATGAATTCCTCGAAGGGTACAAGATCAAGCCGGCAAAGATCCTTCTTCTGGGGGGGCCTGCCGAGGATTTCAAAGAAAAAATCCAGACAATGTCCGGCATTGAAACCGCTGTGGTTCCCGAAAGTTCCGTTGCCAATGCCATTGGCGCAGCCCTGGCCAGGACCACCTGCGAAGTCACCCTGATGGCCGATACCGAGCAGGGGATCGCTTCTGCCCCGGAGGAGCATTTCACCCAAAAGATCACAAAGAGTTATACCCTGAACGATGCCGTTGAAACCGCCCGAAACCTTCTGCAAAAGAAAGCCGTCCAGTCCGGTTCAGACCCTGAAAACCTGGAGTTCGAGATCCTTGAGAACCTGGAGTTCAACATTGTCCGGGGATTTGCTCCCAAGGGAAAAATATTCAGAATAAAGATCCAGATAAAACCTGGCCTGATCAAAGGATACAGATCCCGGGCCAATGGGAAATAGTGAGGATACCATGCTGAAAGCCAACAAAAAAACAGGCCTCGTCTTTTTTCCGGCCTTTGACTGGGCCATCGACCCCACCCACCCCGAAAGAGAGGAGCGCCTTCTCTACACCCAGGATCAGGTCCGGGAAGAGGGCATCTTTGACATCCAGGGCATCGAAGAGTACAAACCCGAACTTGTCTCGGCGGCGGATATCCAGCGGGTCCATTTCTGCGTGCCTGACGAGGCAAGTGTCACCACCCAGTCCCACCTGATCAGCGCCGGCGGGGCAAAGACCATTGCAAGGGCGGTGATGGACAGGGAGGTGGACAACGGGTTTGCCCTGGTAAGGCCCCCCGGCCACCATGCCATGCGCGTCTCCCACGGAGGGCGAGGGTTCTGCCACATCAACATGGAAGCCGTCATGGTGGAATACATCCGGCAGAAATACAAGGTCAAGCGGGTGGCCATCGTGGATACCGACTGCCACCACGGCGACGGCACCAATGATATCTACTGGCACGATCCTGACACCCTGTTCATCTCCATCCACCAGGACGGCAGGACCATGTACCCCGGTTCGGGGTTTCCAAGGGAACTTGGCGGCCCCAATGCCAGGGGAACCAACTTGAATATCCCCCTGCCCCCGGCCACTGGTGCCGAAGGGTATCTCTACATCCTGGAAAACACGATACTGCCGGCCATCGAGGCCTTCAAGCCCGACATCATCGTCAATTCGGCAGGCCAGGACAACCACTACTCCGACCCGCTGACCAACATGAAATTCACCGCCCAGGGGTATGCAGATTTGACAAGGCTCCTGAAACCAGACATTGCAGTGCTCGAAGGAGGATACGCCATTGAAGGTGCCCTGCCCTATGTCAACCTGGCCATCATCCTGGCCATGGCCGGCATGGACTACTCCAGGGTGGTGGAACCGGATTTTAACGCCAAAAGACTCGAACAGACCGATCACATCACCAAAACGATCCGGCAGACATCCAACACGGTTAACGACTTTTTTGCAAAAAGAGAGGAGATGAGGGAGAAGGCCGGCCGCCACGGGGAGATCCAGGAGCGGCACAGAGAGATCTACTACGACACGGACAACATCTTCGAGCGGCAGAAGGAGAAGATCAGGATCTGCAGGGACTGCGCCGGAGCCCTGGAGATCGATTCCCGGGCGTCATCGGGGAACCATGCCCTTGCCGTTCATATCCCCTTTGGCGCCTGCAAAAGCTGCCGGGAAGCCGGGCAGGAAATGTTTGAACTGGCAGACAGAAAAAAATTCGACGCTGTTTTTCTCCAGGACAGGCCTTCGGACCGCTACACAATCAAATAGCAAACGGCAAATAAACGGGGCAACAACCATTGAAACAATTAAAACAGCGAGGGGACATCATCGCTGCCGTGAGGCGTTTTTTTTCCCTCAGAGGCTACCTTGAGGTTGAAACCCCCATACGTATCCCAGCTCCGGCCCCGGAGGCCCACATCGACGGTTTTGAATCCGAAGGGTGGTATCTCCAGGCATCCCCTGAAATCTGCATGAAACGGCTTGTGGCCTCGGGCCATGAAAAGATATTCCAGATCTGCAAATGTTTTCGAAAGGAAGCGATCGGGGAGAGGCATCTGACCGAGATGACCCTGCTGGAATGGTACACGGCAAACGACAGCTACACAGAACTCATGGACCAGTGCCGTGACCTGATCCGATTTGTCGCCGAAGAGATTGGCGCCGGGCAAACCATCTCCTGGAATGGCCACACCATTGACCTTGCCCGTGAGTGGGAAAGAGTCAGTGTGGCAGACGTCTTTGAGCGTCACGGCCCCGTTTCCATGGACCAGGCCCTCTTTGACAAAAGCTTTGATGAAATCATGGGGTTTGACATTGAGCCCTGCCTTGGAACAGAACAACCGTGTTTTGTGTGTGACTATCCGGCATCCATGGCCGCCCTGGCAAAACTCACCCCCCCTGATAACACCCTTGCCCAGCGCTTTGAACTGTACATTGCCGGCATTGAGCTTGCCAACGGGTTTTCCGAGCTCACCGACCCCGCAGAGCAGAAAGAGCGGTTTGAAAAAGAGATGGCGGTGCGGGCACAGGCCGGTAAAGCCCCAATGCCCATGCCGGAACCCTTTTTAAAGGACCTGGCCGCCATGCCGGAGAGCAGCGGCATTGCCCTTGGCATGGACCGTCTTGTCATGCTTTTCACCGATGCACGGTCCATTGACAGGGTGGTTGCCTTCACCGAAAACGAACTATAGGCGGTCCAGGTCTGTCCGGTGGCGAAACACCGGCATTTTTTCCCGCACATGCCCGATGAGAGCACGGTCAATGGTTCCGGTTATCAGGGTTTCGCCCTCTTCGGCGGCGGCGGCAACCGTCACCCCGTAGGGGTCTATCACACGACTTGACCCGCAAAAAGTGGTTGAACCGTCCGTGCCCACACGATTGGCGGCAACGAGGTAAACCTGATTTTCAATGGCCCGTGCACTGATAAGGGTATTCCAGTGCCGAAGCCGCTGCAGAGGCCATGCCGAGGAGAGGACCAGCACATCAGCCCCCATGAGGGCAAGCTGCCTGTTCATCTCGGGAAACCTGAGATCATAGCAGATGGTAAGGCCGAACGAGAGATTTCCTATCTCGACCATCTCCAGGGAATCCCCGGGGGTGATGCAGCTCCCTTCGTTCAGGGGAGGATAGTCTGCCAGGTGGTTCTTGCGGTATTTTCCAATGGGGTTTCCCTCCGGATCCATCACCAAAGTGGTGTTGAATATTCGGCCTCCGCTCCTTTCGGAAAGGGAGCATATGATGTGAATCCGATTGGTTACGGCACAGCGCTGAACCTGCAGAAACGGCTTCTCCTCCCACGTGGCTGCCGTCTCCTTGATAACCGCCATGTCGTACCCGGTGTCAATCATCTCGGGAAACACAACCACATCACACCCTTCTCTGCCTGCCTTTTCGGCAAAAGAGGCGAGTGTCTCCAGATTTGCCTCTGCATTGCCGGGCCGGCAATCCATCTGAACCACGCCGACTTTCATGTCACCTCCTCATCTGGCCGTTTCAGACCGGGTAAAATGATCCCCTCAACGTTCATGCTCATCCATCTCGATGTCGCTGCCCTGACACAGAGGACAGGCATTCTCCTTTTTTATCTGGCAGGGTTCCTTCCACCGGTGGCGGCAGGAACGACAACTCACCATCCGGCTGTGTGTCACCATCTCGTAATGTCCTCCCTGGACATCGATGGCTTTGCCATTGATCACGGCATCGGCAATGGTGTTTCTGGCGTTTTTCAGAATTCTCCCAAAGGTAGCCCTGGAAACTCCCATCTGCCTGCCCCCTTCATCGTGGGACATCCCCTCCAGGTCGGCAAGGCGGACCGCTTCCCGCTCGTCTACGGTGAGCACCACCTCGATAAGCTCTGTCATGGGTATCCCCCTTGGCTTGAAATAATTCACCTCGGGTTTATACCCCACTTTTCTGTTTATTACCGGTCTAACCATTTCAGATGTATCCTTTTGTCTTGACCGTCACCAGGTAAAAACCGTTCCCAAGGGGGCATGGTCATAACATGGGCCACTCATCACAGTTGGCGGGTAATGCCCGGCCCAGGGTGGTTGATGTTATGATCAAACCCGGCAAGATTTGGTGTGATCCCTCCAGGGGGGAGCCGGTCGTGCCGGGAAAAAACAAAAAAGGGGCCGTCCTTTTACAGACAGCCCCTTTTTGTTCTCTATTCTGCACCGAGCAATTTATCGCCCAGGGGTTCTACATCTTGGAACCTTCGGCATGGCTCTGGAGCTTGACCTCGACTTTCTTGTCACCAAGGCCTGCATAGTACTCCCGGAGGATATCAAGAACCTCTTCACGGCCAAAGTGGTCAACCACTTCCTCGTTGTTGGAGAGGGCGTGGCGGAGCTTTGTACCGGAAAGAATCACCCGGTCATCCTTGCCGTGGGGGCATGTCTTCATGGAGGCCATGCCGTCACACTTGTGGCAGTAGAATGTCCAGTCGATTTTCAGGGCATCACACTTGAGGGCCTTGCCCTCTTCTGCGGGCTGGGGAAGCTCGTCAAAGATCTCCTGGGCCTCGAACAGGGTGTAAAAGTCACCAACGCCGGCGTGGTCACGGCCGATGATCATCTTGTTAACGCCGTAGTTCTGACGGAAGGTTGCGTGGAGGAGGGCTTCCCTGGGACCGGCATAGCGCATGTCAAGGGGATAACCGGCATTGACGATGTTCTCAGGAACAAAGTACCCTTTGATCAGGGTGTCGATGCATTTGATACGAACATCGGCAGGAATATCACCGGGTTTGAGATTTCCGATGAGGGAGTGAATCAGAACACCGTCGCACACATCGATGGCGATCTTGCAGAGGTGCTCGTGGGAACGGTGCATGGGGTTTCTCAGCTGCATGGAGGCAACGTTGGCCCATCCTCTCTCGTCAAAGATGGCACGGGTCTCTTTGGGGGTCAGGTAAACCCCCTTGAATTTCTCGGGGAAATCACCTTCGGAGAGGACCTTTACAGGACCGGCAAGGCAGATCTCTTTTCTTGCCATGACCATCTGAACTCCCGGGTGGTCTTCCATGGCAATCTTCCAGAACTGGTCGTCGGCGGACTCTTCGCCCTTGCCCTTGTATACCTGCTCGCATTCCCATTTTTTGTTCTCTTCGTTCATCTCGAACTTCTCTTCGACCTTCATGGTGGCGTAGATCTCGCCTTCTCTTTCAAGGGCAATCTCATCACCTTCCTTGATGCCGTCAGCAACAGCCTTGTCTGCATCCAGCATGACAGGAACCGGCCAGAAGGTTCCGTCGGCCAGAAGGTAATCAGCGCAAACACCTTTCCAGTCGGCTTTTTTCATGAAACCGTTCAGGGGGCTGAACCCGCCGATACCGAGCATAATCAGATCACCCTTTACCTGGGAGCTGATCTCGACCTTCTTCAGGCCTTCGGCTTTTTTCTTTTCCGCATCCAGCTCTGCGCCTTCAAGTTTACAACAGACAAGACCTTTTCCACCATGTGGTGCAACTAGTTTAGACATGTAACGTACTCTCCTTGTATTATATATTAACCAAAATAAATGTTTATCCAAAACATTTATACAAATTCCCAATAAATCTTTTCATAACTAATGGTGATTGTTTTTTTTGTCAAGAATAATTTCACTGTTCTGCAAATTTACCATTAAATCCCACCGTCAAGTTTCAGAATCCCACCCACATCTGCCATGCTCCCAGCCTGGAAATCCGCCTCCAGAGAGGGGTTGCCAAAGGCGATAAAGAAGACACCTGCCCGGGCAGCAGCCTTTGCGTCATAGATCGAGTCGCCGATGAAAACCATCTCGTCGGGTTTTAAACCAAACCGGGTTAGAATTGCCAGCAGCTGGTCCGGTTCCGGTTTTGGACGGGCCACATCTGCAGCGGTGACAACCATATCAAAAGAAGCTTCAAGGCCGTTGGCCTGGAGCACCGTGGCCATTGTGTCGGTCCGGTTGGTGGCTACTCCCCTGATGTAATTTCCCGCCGAAAGAGTGTCCAGAAGCTGCTTCAGCCCCGGGGCCATTTTCATATGAGG
>DATFJZ010000103.1:0-6866 GCA_035268945.1 Desulfobacteraceae bacterium
ATCAACTACCAGCGAATCAAAAACAATCCGAGAATCAAGGTCTTGACCATGGCCGAGGTGGAAAAGGTGGAAGGCTCCGCCGGAAACTACACGGCCAAGGTAAAGATAAGCCCGCGCTACGTAAACGAGAACTGCACCGCCTGCGGCGAATGCGAAAAAGTGTGCGAATCTGACATTTCCAACGAGTTCAACCTCGGTATGGACCGGAGAAAAGCGGCCTATCTTCCCCACAACATGGCCTTCCCCTTTCGTTATGTCATGGCGCCGTCCATGTCCAGCGATGACAAGGACAAGGTAAAAGAGGCCTGCCAGTATGATGCCGTGGATTTTGACATGCAGGAAAAAACCATTGACATCAAGGTCGGTGCCGTTGTCTGGTCCACAGGGTGGAAGCCCTATGACGCGGCCAGGATCGACAACCTCGGCTTTGGCCGGTACCAGAACATTATCACCAACATGATGCTGGAACGCCTCGCCTCCACCAACGGTCCCACAGCGGGCAAGGTTCTGAGGCCCTCCGATGACAAGGCCCCGGAAAGCATCGCCTTTGCCCAGTGTGCCGGCTCCAGGGATGAGAACCACCTCCCCTACTGCTCGTACATCTGCTGTATGGCATCTCTGAAGCACGCCACCTATCTTCGGGAGCAGTACCCCGAAGCCAAGATCTACATCTACTACATTGACATCAGAACCCCGGGCAGAAAATACGAACAGTTTTACGCCAACCTCAAAAAGGATGAAAACATCTTTTTTGTCAAGGGCAAGGTTGCCGAGGTGTCTGAAGATGAAAAGACCGGAAACATAAACCTGGTTGCCGAGGATACCATCACCGGTGAAAAGGTAAGGCAGAACGTGGACATGCTCGTCCTTGCGACGGGTATGCAGCCCAACACATCCATGGACAAACCCGATGCTGACCTTAAATTCAATTCCGACGGCTTTATTGTGAATGATTTCAAGAAAGGCGGCATGTTTGCAGCAGGCTGCGCCAACAAGCCCGCAGATGTTGTAACATCCAACCAGAACGCAACCGGTATGGCCCTCAAAGCCATTCAAACCCTGGTGAGGAGGTAATAACCATGGATAAGAAATACGGTGTATACATATGCACAGGCTGTGGCATCGGTGATGTCCTGGACATGGAAGATCTTGTTGATGTTCCCGAGGAAGAGGGCGTTACCTGCAAAACCCACCCCTTTCTCTGCGGCAAAGAGGGATGTGAGCTGATCCAGAAGGATGTTGATGACGGCAAGGTCAATGCCATGGTCATTGGCGCCTGCTCCAGGCGTGTCAACTTTGATGTGTTCAAATTCGACAACTGTATCGTGGAACGGGCCAACCTCAGGGAAGGCGTTGTATGGCCCCACTCCCGTGAAAAATACCCTGCCCTCACCGAAGACCAGAAAGACGACGAAGAGCACTTTGATTCCATCCAGATGAAGGCCGAGGATTACATCCGCATGGGCATGATCCGGGTGGAAAAGGTAAAACTTCCCGAGCCCTACAAACCTGAGACCTTCTCCAAAAAGATCCTGATTCTCGGCGGCGGTATCACCGGCATCTCCGCCGCCCTGGATGCTGCCAAGACAGGATTTGAGGTCACCATTGTTGAAAAGACAGACAAGCTTGGTGGGTACGCCGCCAAAATGCGCTCCCAGATGCCCGTGGAAGAGCCCTTTGAAGCGCTGATACCCCCTGTGATCGCCGATAAACTCGAAGAGATGGAGCAGTACCCCAACATCGAGGTAAAAACCTCCACCGAGGTGGCCCGTATTGCCGGTCAGCCCGGAGAGTTCAGGGTTACCTTTAAAAAACCCGGGGAAAAAATCGAATTTGACGTGCCCTTTCCCCTGCCAGAGGAGATGAAGTACGACGACAGCGGCAAAGAACTGACCGCCGAAGAGCAGCACAACAAATTGATGGAATACAACGAAGGTCGAAAGGATATTCTCACCATTGACCCGGAGAGCACAAGTTACGGGGCCGTGATCCTGGCGGCCGGATGGCGGCCGGCCAGGCTCGAGGGTGAGGCCTTTGCCCACCTGGGATGCGATCTTCCCGACGTCATCACCAATGATGAGTTTGAACTGCTTGCCGCCAAGGGCAAGATCGTCCGCCCCTCCGACGGCAAAGAGGCAAAATCCGTGGTGTTTGTCCAGTCCCCGGGCAAGGACGAGGACGATGCCGATTTTGAATACTGCGGTGCCGTCACCAGCCAGGTTGCCCTGAAACAGGCCAAATACGTCAGGAACGACTACAGCGACGGCAAGGCCTATATCATCTACCAGCACATGAGAACCCCTGGACTGCAGGAGAACTTCTACAAATCCATGCAGCAGGACAACGGCATCTTCATGAGCAAGGGAGCCGTGACCGGCGTTTCCCAGCAGGGGGAAGGACTGATGGTGGATGCCACCAACACCCTCCTCGGTGACAACCTCAACATCCAGGCCGACCTTGTGGTGTTGTCCGCCGGCATGGTTCCGGCCACCTATGACGACCCGGTCATCAATCTGGCCTACCGTCAGGGACCAGGCTTCCGGGACAACGACATCTTTGGCCAGTATGCCGACTCCAACTACATCTGCTTTCCCTACGAAACCCAGAGAACCGGGGTTTACGCGGCGGGTGCCGTTCGACGTTCCATGACCATTGAAGAGTCCATGGAAGATGCTTCAGGCGCCGTGCTCAAGGCGATCCAGTGCATCGAGAGCGCCAACCGCGGCGTTTCCGTCCACCCGAGATCCGGGGACATGACCTATCCCGACTTCTTTTTCCAGCGCTGCACCCAATGCAAGCGCTGCACCGTGGAGTGCCCCTTTGGCGCCCTGGACGATGATGAAAAAGGAACACCAAAGGTCAATCCCACCCGGTGCAGACGATGCGGCACCTGCCTTGGCGCCTGCCCGGAAAGGATCATCAGCTTTGCCGACTACAGCATCGATTCCGTTGGTTCCCAGATCAAGGCCGTCCAGGTGCCGTCGGAGGATGATTACGATGAGCCTCCCTACCGGATCCTCGCTTTGATGTGCGAAAACGATGCCTATCCCGCCCTGGATATGGTGGGCATGAACCGAAAGGATTACACCCCTGATGTCCGGGTGGTTCCCGTCCGCTGTCTCGGTTCGGTGAACACCATCTGGATCAAGGATGCCCTGGCCCAGGGAATGGACGGGGTGATTGTCATCGGGTGTAAAAAAGGCGATGACTACCAGTGTCACTTCATGAAGGGATCTGAACTTGCCGAAATCCGGGTGAACAAGATCGGAGAGGCCCTGTCAAGCCTTGCCCTGGAAGAAGAGCGGGTGCGGTTTGAAGAGATTGCCATTGACGAATATGACAAACTTCCCGGAATGCTCTCGGACTTTGTCGAAGAGATCGAGGGTCTTGGACCCAATCCGTTTAAGGGATTCTAATCACAACAAAGGGACAGTCCTTGCGCCTGTCCCTGTTTTTCCCGCCGGATGAAATTCTGCCGCCGTCAGGGGGGCAGTTTTTCATCGGCTCTGGTAAAACAAAAGGAGGTTTCTGACTGCAACCTCCAGCCTGATTGAATTTTTAGACAACAACCTCGAGGTTACCGGGCAATTGTCCGAATGGCCTTGTTTATAGAGAATTTTAGGAGGTATCACAGAATGAGTGAAAAATACCTTGCACAACCGGATCTGGGTTTTATTGATGAAATTACCGGTCTTGGTGGTGACACGCTCAAGAAATGTTTCCAGTGTGCAACCTGCTCTGTTGCCTGCCCCATCGCACCGGAAAACAGCCCTTTTCCCCGAAAAGAGATGATCGCAGCGTCCTGGGGGCTGAAAGACCGGCTCCTGGTCAGCGGAGACATCTGGCTCTGCCATCAGTGCGGCGACTGTTCCGATCTTTGCCCCAGAGACGCAAAACCCGGAGATGTCCTTGCGGCAATCAGATCTGCGGCCATCACCGAATACGCCCAGCCCAAGTTCCTTGCAAAGGCCGTGAACGACAAGTCCAAACTGCCCTTTCTCCTCGGTGTTCCGGCCCTGTGGTTTGCCCTGCTGGCCTGGATCACCATGACCGCCGGCGACACCATGACAAACATCTTCCACTCCATCGGCATCGAGTGGTCCCACAGTACCGGCCATGACGTCATCGCCCACGCCGACTTCTTTTCCACCTGGTTTGTGGATTTGACCTTTGTTCCCCTTGCCACGGCTGTGGTCATCATCTTCATATTGAGCCTGAGGCGTTTTGTGGTGGACATGCACAACAATGCCGTTGCCGAGGGAAAAACGGACAAGACGGTTCTCAACTGGGTGGATTACATCAAAACCCTGCCAAGGGTACTCCCCGCTGTACTCAAACACGACAAGTTCAACGAGTGCGAGACGAACAGGGACAGGTCCACCCCCCACATGATGGTCCTCTACTCATTCATCGGGCTGGCCATTGTCACGGGCATCTTCTTTTTTGTCCTCTACGTTTTTCAAATCCCCGGCCCCTACTCCCAGCTCAATCCGGTGAAGTGGCTGGCAAATATCAGTGGTGTCGCCCTGGTCATCGGCAGCAGCCTGATGATCAAAAACCGGCTGGCCAAAAAAGACGAGCAGGTCACTGCCTATAAGGACTGGTACATTCTCGGGATCGTCTTTGCCCTGGGTGTTACAGGGTTGCTCACCGAGATGGCCCGTCTTGCCGGAGCGGCCAATTTCTCCTATTTCATCTACTACCTGCACCTCATTGCCATCTTCAACCTGTTTGCCTTCCTGCCCTTCTCAAAAATGGCCCATATTGTCTACAGGCTTGCAGCAATGACCTATTCAGAGTACGGAAACAGAAAATAAGGGAATGTGACAAGGTTTAAAACGGTAGAATACCTGCTGTTTTGGGGATAAAAACCGGTAAAAAGGGGTGGTGCGAAAAAAATCGCACTACCCCTTTTTTTTTCTTGCATTTTTTTATTCACCATATATATTGAACCTATACTTACCCGAAAGGGGTGTTCTGCTAACAGTTATCAGGACATATTGCTGAAAAGGCCAATTTTGACATTTTTAAGGAGGTAGGAGCTTTGGCACAAGGAACTGTAAAATGGTTTAGCGACAAAAAGGGATTTGGATTCATCGAGCAGGATGAGGGAAGTGATGTGTTTGTTCACCACTCAGCCATTGATATGCCCGGTTTCAAGACCCTTTCCGAAGGCGAGAGAGTCAATTTTGACATCGAGGAGAACGAGAGAGGACCTGCTGCTAAAAATGTTGTCAAGCAATAGTACTGATTTGTAAGATATTTTAGTGGTTCAACAAGGAGAGAGGGCACAACCGCTGCCTTGCTCTCCTTTTTTTATTGATCTGTCAGCCCGGCCCAGGGAAAACAGGGATTTCTACCGTTCAATACCGTCCCTGGCAAGAAGCCCGTGGGTATGGTAATAATGCTTCACCTCACGCATCTCGGTTACCAGGTCGGCGGCCTGGTAAAGCGCTTCCGGGGCCTGCCTTCCGGTAAGAATCAGCTCGGCCCTCTCGGGTTTTTTGCGGACAACCTGCAGCACCTCATCACAGGTAACAAGGTCAAACCACAGGGCAACACAGATTTCATCCATGACAACCACATCGTACCCATCGGAAGCCATGACATGATCGATCCGGTCAAGGCCTTTTAAGGCGTGGTCCCGGTGAAGGGAGGTCATCTGATCCTTGTGAAAACACCCTTCATCCCCGAACTGCTCGACCTCGATTTCCTGAATTGATTTTAATGGTGTCAGCTCGCCGTAGTACTGCCCTTTCATGAACTGGCCGATAAAAATTTTTTCCATGCCCTGCCGCACGGAGGGCAAGGCCCATGGCTGCAGTGGTTTTTCCCTTTCCGTTGCCGGTATACAGGTGAACGTATCCTTTGTCCATATCAAACATTCCTTTGGTTGGGTTCATGGAGAAGCTCGTACATCTTTAACCTTACCAGAGTGCCATCGCTGTCTTTGACACCGGGAAGGGTGTCCAGGGCCATTTTTTGTAAAAGCCTGTACTCAGAGGGGAAAAGGGAGTCCAGAGCGTTTTTCATATCAATCTGGAGGTCAAACACAGACTCCCGGCTGTTGCAGGGCTTGAAAACAAAGGGCAGCTCCGGCTGAAGCCAGAGCTGAAAAGGGCGGCAGCGCCTTCGTTTTGAGCAGGCCCGGCAAACCCTTTCGCGGGTTACCCGCTTTGACTGTCTGAAACAATAAATATTCATGGCAGTCTGTATAACACAATATCAACAAACAGGAAACGATAAATCAAGATAATTATTGACTTTCCCTGCAATAATTCTATAACAGGGAACTGTGTGACTCACGGAATTACCACTGAAATGTTTCAACCCAAAACAGTAAGGGAAAAACCATGGACTACCAATGTATCCTGTTTGAAAAAAAAGGAAATGTCGGCCTGATTCAGCTGAACAGGCCCAAGGTTCTCAATGCCATGAACCGCCAGCTCTGGCTGGATATGTTAGATGCCCTTGACCGGGCCGGAAATGATCCTGACATCAAAGTACTCGTATTTACCGGCCAGGGCAGGGCCTTTTCAACGGGGGCAGATCTAAAGGACTCCAAGGGGAGAAGCGCCGAGGATTACCGGGCATACCTGGAATCCCTCCAGGAGGCATCCCGGAAAATCATTCGGTTTGAAAAACCGACGATTGCCGCCATAAACGGGTATGCCCTGGGCTCTGGATACGAGTTGGCCCTTGCCTGCGACATCAGGATCGCTGCCAGGGAAGCCCTCATCGGTTCCCCGGAGGCAAGGGTGACCTCTTCGGTCACAGGCGGTGCTTTCAGGCTGGTCCAGAACCTGGTGGGACCGGGCAAGGCAAGGGAACTGCTCTTTACCGCCGAAAATATCACCGGGGAAGAA
>DATFJZ010000104.1:0-3575 GCA_035268945.1 Desulfobacteraceae bacterium
AAAATAGTCCACGCCATGTTTTTCGTTGTTCCTGGGAGCCCTCGTTGTATGGGAAACAGAGTAGGAGAGGTTTGGATTGTTCTTCAGCACCCTCTTGCAAAGCGTTGTCTTGCCGGCACCCGAAGGAGCCGATACAACAAAGATCTTCCCTGTTTTCATTTTAAAAATGTCCTCATCGTTTGGCCCTTGGGCCGTAAAATCCCAGCCTTTAGGGCCATGGAAATTTTAAAATACACCAACAGGACTTAGGATTTTTGTTCGTCTTCAAGGCGCATTAATGGGAGCCTATTGACATATGTGCCCATTGATGCAACGAAGAAGACGGGCAAAAAGACAAGACTTATGGTGAATTTTATTTTTTCCATGGCCCTTAGTCCCGGGATGTCAGGTTGTTTTAACCGCGGACAGCTAACCGGCCTGTTCCTCTTTTTTCAAGGCAGCGTACCTCTGGGAGATGGTTTCAGCCTGGATTGCCGAAAGGATCACATGGTTGCTGTCTGTTATAATGATGGCCCTGGTCTTCCGGCCGTGGGTGGCATCCACAAGCCGCCTGTCATCCCTTGCCTCATCCTTGAGACGCTTCATGGGAGAGGAGGTGGGGACAAGCACCGTTACCACCTTGTCTGCCACAACGGTGTTCCCGAAACCGATATTGAGAAGAACCTGTTCCATAATTCTCTTTTCCTTAAGGTTAGGATCGCAAATTTTATAAGCTGAACGTAATTACTTGCCCTTTGACTCATCTACCGCGTTGCACCAAAGGCCCAATAGGCCTGTGCTATTGAACCTTTGATGCGCCTTATATATGAGCCGCCAGATTTTATAGATTGGTCGGCGTAATTTCTGTTCACCTTATTTCATCTGCGATCCTTAAAATCTACTCGATGTTCTGGACCTGCTCCCTGATCTTTTCAAGCTCGGACTTCAGTTCCACAACAAGATGGGACAGTTCCGGTTTTCCCGCCTTTGATCCCATGGTATTGAACTCGCGGTTAAACTCCTGGATCAGAAAATTGAGTTTCCGTCCGGCGGGTTCACTGGCAGCAAAAATCTGCCTGAACTGTTGAATGTGGCTGTGGGCCCGGACAATTTCCTCGGAGATATCGCTCTTGTCCGCCAGGAGCGCAGCCTCCTGGGCTATCCTGGCCGAATCAAGCCCTTCACCCCCCCGGGTTAACCGCTCAATCCGCTCCATGAGTTTCTCCCGGTAGAGTGCCGGAATGGCTGCAGCATGCTCTTCAACCCTTTTCAGTTCTGCTTCAATGAACCGAATCCGGCCATCAAGGTCGGCAACCAGGTTGCCCCCCTCTTCCCGGCGCATCCGGTCAAGGGTTTCCACCCCTTCTGCAACGGCAGAGGCCAGGGCCTTGTGCACCAGTTCATCATCGCTCTGTTTTTTCCGGGGCCGTATCAATTCCCTGTCGGCAAGCAGCTGTTCAAGGGAGATCTCTCCCTTCAGGGAAAACTGCTCCTTAATGGCCGTCAGGGCATCAAAATAGGCCTTTGCCCGTTTGTTGTCCACCTCGAAGACAAGGGCGTCTTCCGACAGATCGTCAATAACGGCACGGATTTCCACCCGGCCCCGGCTGATCTTCTCTTTTACAATCTTCTTTATCCCCTCTTCAGCCCCCGGGTATGAGCCGGGGATATAAAGGGCAAGATCCAGGTGCCTGCTGTT
The DNA here is from genome assembly GCA_035268945.1 of Desulfobacteraceae bacterium. Lineage (GTDB taxonomy): Bacteria > Desulfobacterota > Desulfobacteria > Desulfobacterales > Desulfobacteraceae > DATFJZ01. The sequence goes on from DATFJZ010000104.1 coordinate 1,679, forward strand.
ATACGAACGTATCTCAACATCCACATGAACAGGCCCTTCGCTGGAGGAAGCCTGGGCACAGGCTGTCATGCTTTTTATCATGGTTTTCCTTTTTTTTCTGCTCCGGCATCGGTGATGTAACCGACAATGCCGGGGTTGTCAACGCCAAAGATGAAAGACTTGCCGGGCCTTGATTATTTTAAATCGAGGCTGTACTTTTCCCTTATCTTCCCTAAAAATTGTGTCATTTCAGGGGCTGCATAGTCGGGATAGGTCCATTCAAGGGGCCGATATTGCCCTTTTTTGTAAACAAGGGTCAGATCGGCGTAGATGCCCCTGTCCAGGTATATCCGGTGGGAAAAATCCTTGCCCGTAGCCAGGATAAACCTGGACAGCAGAAGGTATCCCGGATCGATATTGACGGTACGGTTTCCGTCCTGTTTCCATTGTGCCTCCAGCCGGTTGGTCTTTTCCTTGATCGCTGCCAGGCGCTTCTGTTCGATGAGCTCCTTGAACACCACAACACGCCTGAAGAGAGGCTGTCCCATTTCACCATGGTAGTAGCTGGTATAGTTGAACTCCAGCCAGGGGCTGATGCAGTCCACCGGCCCGAAAAGGGTTTCCAGGGACAAAAGCGCCTCGGAGAAAAACCCCTTGTTGTTCATAAAAAGGCTGATGATCAATTTTGCCTTGTCCGGTTCTTTTGGTGTACTCATTGCTGAACGGGTTTTGCCTCTTCAACGAGCATGATGGGAATATCATCCCTGATTTCATATACGAGCCTGCATTTGTCACACACGAGCCCGTCCTGGCTCTCGTTCATGCTTACATCTCCCTTGCATTGCGGGCAGGCAAGGATCTCTAAAAGTTCCCTGGAAACAGCCATTGATTTATCTCCTCTTCTTTTGTGTAAAACAGGGCCCAACGGCTTGATCACAATTTCGGCCAAATCCATTATTAGCAGCCCCTATGTTTAATCGACGGTTATCACTCCGTCTGGATGCTGCATGGTCTGCAGCTTAAAATATTCTCTTTTCAGGGCCATGAGCTGGTCATGGGTCCCCTGCTCAACGATGCTGCCATTTTTCAGAAACACGATCCTGTCGGCATGGTGAATGGTGGAGAGTCTGTGGGCAATGACAAAGGTGGTCCGCCCCTTCATCAGGTTGGACAAGGCCTTCTGGACCACCCCTTCCGCCTCCACATCCAGGGCAGAGGTGGCCTCGTCCAGGATAAGAACCGGGGCGTCCCTGAGCAGTGCCCGGGCAATGCACATGCGCTGTTTTTCACCACCGGAAAGGCGGCTTCCCAGCTCCCCGATCACCGTGTCATACCCCCTTGGAAACCCGGTGATAAAATCGTGGGCAAATGCTGCCCTGGCTGCCCCATGGACCTCTTCAACGGAAGCGTCCATCTTTCCGTACCGGATATTGTCAAAAACGGTTTCGTTGAAAAGAATCGGCTCCTGGGTCACAATGGAGATCTTCTGCCTCAGGGTTTTCAATGAAAGCCTTCTGACATCGATGCCGCCGACCATCACCCTTCCCCGGGTGACATCGTAAAACCGGGGCACAAGGTTGACCAGGGAGGTCTTGCCTCCGCCGCTCATGCCGACAAGGGCAACCACCTCCCCCGGTTTCACCTCAAGGTTGATGGCCTTGAGAACGGGTTCCTCCTCCGGGGAATAGGCAAACGAGACATCCTCAAACGTAACCTGGACAGAAGAAGCATGGAGATTTTCAGGAATTTCAGGCTCCAGGACATTGGATGGTTTCTCGATAACGTCGAATATCCTTGTCACAGCAGCCATGCCCTGCTGGATGGTGTTGTTGAGCTTGCTTATCTTCTTGACCGGTCCGTAGAGCATCATCACGGCGGTGAGAAAAGAAAAAAAAGTGCCCGGGGTTGAGGCGCCGCT
>DATFJZ010000105.1:0-3486 GCA_035268945.1 Desulfobacteraceae bacterium
CATTTTATCCATTGCCAACGCTGTTCGCTTGAGCATGGTTCTTGTTGTAGATGGCAAAATAGGTCACTGGAACCACCAGCAGGGTAAACAGGGTGGAGGCTATCAGTCCGAAGATTAATGCCCAGGCGAGGCCTGAAAAAACAGGGTCAAAGGTGATGGGAAACGCGCCGATGGCCGTTGTCAGTGCGGTGAGCAGAATCGGGCGCATCCTTATGGCCCCGCTCTTGAGGATCGCCTCCCTGAAAGCCACACCCCGGTCCAGGGCATCGTGGATGAATTCGATGAGAACCAGGGCGTTTCGGATCACGATGCCGCCCAGGGCGATCATGCCGATCATGCTGGTGGCGGTGAAAAAGACCGGGTTGGCAAAGCCCCCCACCGGGGTGTTGCCGATCCAGTTGAGCAGCAGAAACCCCGGCATGATGCCAAGCAGGGTCAGCGGGATGGCCATCATGATCAGCACCGGCATGAAAAAGGACCCGGACTGAAGCACCAGAAGGATATAGATGCCCACCATGGCAGCGGCAAAGGCGATGCCCATATCCCGGAACACCCGGATGGTGATTTTCCATTCTCCTTCGCCGGACCATTTCACCCGGGTGCCGGGGGGCATGGGATTCTCCTCCAGGGTGCTCTGCATGTCCAGCACGGCCTCGGCAGGAGCCCTGCCTGCCGTATCGGCAAGGACATACACCACCCGTTCGAGGTTTTTGTGGTAAATGGGCTGCTGCACCTGGGTTTTTTTCACCTGCACCAGTTCTGACAGGGGAACCATCCTGCCCGATTTTCCCTTGACCGGTATGGCGGTCAGATCCACCATGGAAGACCGGATGGCCTGGCTGGTGGTCAAACGGATCTGGAGGGCATCTCTCTCGTCCCCCGTGTGAAGGGTTGCCGGGAAAAGTCCTGAAAGGGCACCTTTAAGGGTCCTGGTGATGGTTGTCGTGGCGATGCCGTGGAGGGCGGCCTTTTCCTTGTCAATGACCAGTTCGGTCCTCTGGTGGGGGCTCTCTGCCATGGTGTCGATGTCCACCACAAAGGGTTCGTTCTCCATGACGGTTTCCAGGTGGTTTGAGGCGTTGACAAGGGTTGTGTGGTCCATGTCGCTGGTTCCGTAGATTTCCCCCACCAGGGTCGCCAGGACAGGGGGGCCCGGCGGGACCTCCACGAGTTTTATTCGGGCCCTGTTTTTTCGGGCGATGGTTTCCAGTCCTTTCCGGATCCTCAAAAGAATGGCGTGGCTCTGGAGTTCCCTCTGGTTTTTGGGCAGCAGGTTCACCCGGATGTCGGCCAGGTGGCTTGCTTTTCTCAGAAAATAGTGCCGTACCATGCCGTTGAAATCCATGGGCGAGGCGTCGCCGGTGTACGAGGCCATGTTGACCACTTCAGGTACTTTTTTCAGGAAGGTTTCAAATTCTGCCACCACAGACTCGGTTCGCTCCAGAGTGGTTCCTTCGGGCATGTCAATGACAATCTGAAACTCGTTTTTGTTGTCAAAGGGGAGCAGCTTCAGGGGAACCAGACGGAACAGCGCCAGACTGCAGGAGAGAACCAGCAGAAGGATCACCCCGGCCAGGAGAAGATACCGCTTGAACCGGGATTCGAGAAACGGAGTGACAATTTTTCTGTAGACCCTGTGCAGCAGCGGTTCCGGACTGCTGCTGTTTGAGCCGGTACCGGAGGAGGTTTCCGTTGCCGGCACCCCCGAGGATTTCAGCAGAAGGTGGGAGAGCCAGGGCACAATGGTCAAGGCACACAGGGTGGAAAAAGTGACGGTGAGGGGAACATTAACGGCCATGGGGCCCATGTACGGCCCCATCATACCGGTGATGAAAAAAAGCGGTGTAAAGCAGATGATAATGGCCAGGGTGGACATGAGCACCGGGGGCAGCACTTCGGCAACGGCGGTAAGGGTTGCCTTGAACGGAGAGACAATGCCCTTTGCGATGTGGCGCTGGATGTTCTCCACATTGGTGATGGGATCATCCACCACAAGCCCCAGGGAGAGAATCAGGGCAAACAGGGTCACCCGGTTGATGGTGTACCCGAAGAGGAAATTGACAAAAAGGGCCAGGGAGAAGCTGATGGGAACGGCCACAGCCACGATGACCGCCTCCCGCCATCCCAGGGTCAATGCCAGGAGGATCACAACGGAAACGATGGCAAAGCCTAAGGACTGGAGCAGTCCGCTGACCTTTTCCTGGGCGGTCTTTCCGTAGTTTCGGGTGACTTCCGCGTATATGCCGTCGGGGATGATCTCCTGTTCCAGCTCCTTGAAGGCCTTGATCACATCCCTGGCCACATCAACGGCATTGGTTCCCTTTTTCTTGGAGACGGCCAGGGTGACAGAGGGGTATTTTGTGCCGGGGGTCAGTTCCGGCCGGTTACCGGCGGTGCGGTTGGAATACTGAAAGGTCGTGTAGGTGTCGGCCCTGGCTGGACCGTCGGATATCTCTGCAACGTCTTTGAGATACACCGGGCGCTGGCCGGAAACTCCCACCACAAGGGATTCCACCTGGGCAAGATCGGTTAAAAACGATCGGGTGGCAACGGAGTATTCCACGTCTTTTCGGGGATATTTTCCAGCGGTGATGGAGGCATCGGCTCCCTTGAGCACCTGTTCCACCTGGAGCATGGAGACATTGAATCCCTTCATTTTTCCGGGAAGCAGGTCGATGCGGATTTCCCTGGGACGTCCCCCGTAAATGGCCGTTCTGGAGATGTTTTTCACCCGGGAAAGCCGAGCCAGGACCTCCTGGCCGGTTCTGTAAAGCTCGTGGTCGCTGTAACGGTCGGAAAAGAGGGTGACATTGACAATGGATACATCATCGATTTCCACCGGTTTTACCACCCAGTTCCGGATCACAGGGGACACCGCATCCACGTTCATGGCGATTTTGTTGTAGAGCTTGACAAGGGAGGTTTCCCTTTCCTCGCCCACATAAAACCGCACCGTGACCACGGCCCTGTTTTCATGGGAGGTTGAGTAGACATATTCCACACCCTCGATTTGCCAGAGAAGCCGTTCCAGGGGGGATGCCACCAGTTTTTCGATCTCCTGGGCACTGGCCCCCGGGGCGTTGACAAACACATCAGCCATGGGCACCACGATCTGGGGTTCCTCCTCCCTGGGGGTGACGAAAAGAGATGCCGCTCCCAGGCAGAGGGAGATGATGATGAGGATCAGGGCCAGTTTGGCATCGAGGAATGTTTCCACAATTTTTGCTATCATACCGGGTTCCCTTGGATTATTTGATTTTTTTTTATATGAAACAACCGAGTCAGAGCCCCCAGTGGATTTGCCCCGGCTGGAACTTGAGAGCCAAAGGAAAAAATCCCTCCGATGTTCTCGTGGAGGCCGGGGCAATCCGCTGGGGGCGGCGCAATACTGTTTTTATCTTTGTTGTGAGCATGCTGCTCATGGCCGTTTATAGGAAATGGTCTCGTCTCCTCTGAGGCCTGACAGAATCTCCACCATACCGTCCA
>DATFJZ010000106.1:0-2660 GCA_035268945.1 Desulfobacteraceae bacterium
TGTTGAGGATCTGGTCGAGGACACGGCTGTTATCGGCACTGGCAAAAAAGGCCTGTACCGCAGCAGCTGTTTTGGGTCCGATGCCGTCGATTTTTTCTATTTCCCCGGCGGCAGCCCCTCTTATGTTCTCAAGGGTTTGAAATTTGTCAGCCAGCAGGGTGGCGGCACTCTCGCCCGTATGGTCAATGCCCAGGGAGAAGAGAAACCTTGCCAGGGAGATCTTTTTGGATGTTTCCACTGCCGCAACGATGTTCTCAGCTGATTTATCGGCCAAGCCCTCCAGGGAGGCAAGCCGCTTTTTTTCAAGGGAAAAAACATCGGCAAAGGACATCACTATTCCCTGTTCCACGAGTTTTTCCACGAGTTTTCTTCCAAGCCCGTCAATGTCAAAACCACCCTTGGAAACAAAATGGATCAGTCGCTGTTTGAGCTGGGCCGGGCACGAGGCATTGATGCATTTCAGGGCAGCCTCTCCAGGGATTCTCTTTACCTTGCCCGAACAGACGGGACAGGCCTCGGGCATGGAAAAAGAGCGTTCCGATCCGTTTCGTTGGGATGCCATCACCTTGACCACCTTGGGAATCACATCCCCTGCCCTTACCACAAGGGCCGTGTCCCCTATCCGGATATCCTTTTTTGCGATTTCATCCCCATTGTGAAGTGTTGCCCTGGATACGGTCACCCCACCCACCGTCACCGGTTCCAGCAGGGCAACCGGGGTGATAGTACCGGTTCTTCCCACCTGGACAATGATATCCCGGATGGTTGTGGTCTCTTCCACCGCCGGGAACTTGTAGGCGATGGCCCACCTTGGACTGCGCTTCTTGATTCCCAGCTGCTGCTGAAAACTCAAACGGTCAACCTTGATAACCATACCGTCGATCTCGTAGGGAAGATCATTTCTCTGCGTTTCAAGTTCCCTGTACCGGGCAATCACCTCCTCCATGGAGAGCTTCTCCCTGATCAGGGGATTCACAGGAAAACCAAACCGCTTCAGCAGGTGGAACAGCTCACTGTGGCTTTCATACGCAAGACCGTCAACCAGGCCGGTGCCGTAGACAAACATCCCCAGGGGCCTTTTTGCTGTCACTCTGGAATCCAGCTGCCGCAGGGAGCCTGCTGCTGCGTTCCTGGGATTGGCAAACAGCGGCAGATCCATTTCAAGGCGATGCCGGTTGAGAAGAGCAAAATCAGACCGATGGATCATCACCTCCCCCCTCACCTCCAGGAGGGGCGGCAGATCTGCATCGTTCTCCCGGAAAAGAGAGAGGGGCACGGACCGGATGGTCTTTACATTTTCCGTGATCACCTCACCGATCATGCCGTCTCCCCTGGTGGTGGCAAGAACGAGGAGGCCGTTTTCATACCGAAGCTCCACCGCCACGCCGTCAAGCTTGGGTTCCACCGTATAGACGAGATCATCGGTGTTCAGCAGCTTTGAAATGCGATTGTGAAAATCAAGGATGTCCGACTCCTGGAACCCGTTGTCAAGGCTCAGCATGGGCACGGAGTGGGAAGCGGTTTCAAAGATCTCAAGGGGAGAAGAGCCCACCCGTTTTGTGGGAGAATCCGGCGTGGAAAGGGATGGATACTCGTCCTCAATGGCCAGGAGCCTGTTCATCATCCGGTCGTATTGGGCATCGGAAATGTCAGGATCATCAAGGAGATGATACCTGTAGTTGTGACGGGTCAACTCTTTTTGCAGCTGTTCTGCCTCTTTTGCAATACTCTTATCCACTGTCACCATTTTACGGGTTCTACCTTTTTTCTGTTTTTTTTATAAGCAAGTCGTGTTGCGCCGGCAGTCGGTCCGGGTTTTGCCCCAGGCGCATGAAGCCAAGGCTCCTCATTATAGTCATGCAGACCGTCCATGGGCTGCTCCGAGGTGAAAGATCTTCTTCCGGGGTCAGGCCTGGGAGTTTGTCGTCTTTTACAGCACCCTTCACTCTTCCACAATATCACATCTTCCCGGCTTAAAAAACCAAAACAACAGAAAAAAACCGGGGCTGGGGTCAGAGGCCCATCCGGGAAACAACAGCCTGACGTATGAAGATGCGGGATCAGTGGAGCGGACGGAGCGATGATGAAAGGCGGGTTGAATGCGCTCTACGTCTCTTGACTGCCTCAAGTCCGATTGGCAGGAGCAATACGGAGTTACTTCTGGCGGATATAGGGGGGGGAACAAAGCATATTAAATGAAAGGTTGGCGTAATTACGACTATCAAATATTGTACCAACCGTATTTTGGGGTTATAGAGAAATTTGCTTGACAAAAAGCAACTTTCTATTTTAGACAAGTAAAGATGTTTTCTTTAATCGGGGACTTCAATCAAGAGGGTTATCATGGATGAGTATACCGCATCAGGTAAAAGCGTTGGAAAGGTAATCAGTCTTCAGGGTCAAGCCCAGGCCATTTCAGAATCCGGAAGTCGCGAATTATCAACAGAAAGTCATCTTTTTCAAGGCGAAAAAATCATTACCCAGGAAAATGGACAAATTGAAATTAAATTTCTCGACGACACCACTCTCTCTCTGGGAAAAAACAGCGAGGTGATCATTGATGCCTATGTGTATGACCCTGAAAACGGTTCCAATTCAAATCTGCTTCTGGAAATGGGAAAAGGTATCTTCCGAACGGTCACCGGAGAAATTGCCAAACA
>DATFJZ010000107.1:0-2282 GCA_035268945.1 Desulfobacteraceae bacterium
CCCAGGGTCTCACTGCCAAGGGCCAGGGCCTCATCCCAGTCGAAGGTCGTCCAATACCCCTTTTCACCTGAAAGCAGGGGGGCCAGCAGGGTCTTGTTGATCTTGTCATAGGGCTGTTTTCCCCGGTGGATCTTAAAGGGGTAGATCCTCGAGTCGGGGTCGTCTTCACTTCCCACGGGATGGCTTACCTTGACAACGCTGCCCGGATCGATGATGTCCTCGGCCGTGGTGCTTGTCTGGGTGCCGTTGGACCAGAAATACTCGGGCTGCACATTCTTTTCCCATCTCATCTCCCCCTTGATCGAACGATAGGTGTGTTTGCCATAGGGGCCGTCAATGTGATAGGGCTCTCCATCCTTGAGATCGCCGGCCTTGGACCAGTCCCAACTCATCTTTGTGGGATTGACCGTTGCCATTTCCGGAATATGGCATGACTGGCAGGCCACCCGGTCGGTGTGGTCGTTCATTTTGGACTCGTCCTTATGGGGAACCTCGCTGTGGCAGGATATACAGGTGATTTTCGGGGCAAGGTCATCGTCCAGTAGGGAACGGCGCTCTTCCACGGCAGGGTTGGTGTAGATTCGCCCGGCGATGTTGTGGTTTTCCGTGGTGTGGCACCTGGTGCAGGTGAAATTTTCACCGTCGATTCCCATGTGCACATCCAGATTCTTGCTGGGTTTCATCAGGGAGGTGTCCAGATCGCCGTGTTTGACGCCGTCCCCGCCGCCGCCCTTGAAATGGCATTCGCCGCAGTGTTCCCTGCCGGGCAGACCAACGGCCTGGGCCGCTGCCTGGATATCCGTCTGGATATCCTCCGCGATCATCTCGGTTTCCGGATCACCGTCGGACATGAAATAGCTGTAGTCGGCAAGGGCCTCGTTGAAATTGAATTTTTTTGTCCCGTGGCATTTCAGGCAGTTCACCTTACCCTCGGTCCCTTTATTATCCCAGGCGGTATGGCAGGAGAGGCATTTCTTGTCCTCCATGTTGTTGGCCGATATGCAGAAATTGTTCACCGAATATCCCGCCTTGCCGTACCGCATGTCCTTTTCATCCCCCGAAGCCAGCCACGTCCAGTGGATGGTCTTGTGAAACTGGGACGCGGCTTCCGAGTGGCAGGAGAGGCAGGCCTGTGTGATTTCTTCCCCGGATTTAAAGGCCTGCTTTAACACCTCATGCTTTGAATGGTCCGTTGTGATCCATCTTTTCGTCTCTTTCACAGCCTGCTTTGCCATTTTTCTGCCCGGCGCCTGATCTTCGCTGTTGGCAGATGCTCCTGCTGTCAAAGACAAAAACAGGAAAATCAATGCCAATGGCAACAGCACTGTCCGTGACCGTTTCCTCGTTTTCATCGAGTCCTCCGATGTGTCAGTGGGCTTGATCGGAACTCCGGTCAGATCCGCTGGTTCGCGGATCCTCCCTTGCACGATCAAGCCCTGTCATTGGTTCTGGGGTGAACCGGCATGGGGTCAGGCCCGTATTGCTGCAGGCCCGACCCGATCGGTTACCCAAACAATCAGAATCGCATGGTTGCCGATAGATACCCGTCCCACACCTTGTCCGCCACAGGGAAAAATGCATTCATGGAGGAGATGTCTGAGATTTTCTCGGGAGCTCCCATGGGGTTGCCGCTGCCGGTGTATTTGTAATCGTAAAATCTGGAACCAAGTTTCAAGAAGAACTGCTTGCCGAAAACCGGCTGGATATAGTACCCTTCATACACACTGCCCCTGGCGGCAAGCTTGCTTCCCACAAGGGAATCCTCGGCACCGGAGAAGTTGAACCAGTATTTGGAGCCCCAGTTGTACTCCAGCCCCAGACGGCCGTCAAAGGGCATGGGAAAGAGGGCGCCGGCATAGACACTGTAGCCGTCATGGCTTTCAAGCTCGCCGTTGGAGCTTAACAGCCCCTGGCCCATTATCTCGTAAAAGGGGTTGGCCGATATCCGTGACGGCGAGGTGTGGCTCCAGGAGGTCGCCAGGAAGAGATCGATGTCCTTTTGAACATTCTCGTAGAGATTCTTTCTGATCAGCAGGGAGGCGGCATCCCAGTCGCCGATCTCGGTGGAGGGCTGCATGCGGCTGATATACCCGCCGGGATTCTGTGCAAAGGTATACGCTCCCGATGAGTCTTCTGAAACAATAAACGGCATCACCGTCAGACCGGTAAATCCGTCGGTGATGTCCCAGGCGTGGGCGTAGTTCAGGACGGCACTGGTTGAGTCATCGTCAAACAGGGTGGCGATAAAACCGAACATGTGGACATCTTCCACATCCGACTGG
>DATFJZ010000108.1:0-3453 GCA_035268945.1 Desulfobacteraceae bacterium
GTGGAGCTGGAAGCCGCTGTCAACGCCCTGGAAGACACCCGGCTGAGGGCCCCGTTTACGGGAATCGTCAACAGGAAACTCATTGAAAACCATGAGACAGTTGCCCCGGGCCACCCCGTTGTCACCCTGCTGGACCTATCCTCAAAAGAAGTCTCAACCTCAGTGCCCGAGGACATTCTCCTCAACAGGGAACGGATAACGAAGATTCTCTGCCGCTTTGAATCGGCCCGCAACAGAGACCTTCCCGCAACCATCAAGGAGATCGCCAGCAAGACCGACATGGCCAACCAGAGCTATCCTCTCACCGTCACTCTTGCCGAAAAACCGGGCATGGAAATTTTCCCCGGCATGGCCGCCGATGTTGTTTTTCACATGAAAAAGAAAAAATACCAGCGCGGATTTGCCGTTCCCGTACACGCCCTTACCGAGGATGAAAACAACGCCCCGGCCCTGTGGGTTGTCGACATGAAGACCATGACCGTCCACCGGCAGGGTGTCGAAACAGCAGAGCTCAGCGGCAGCTCGGCCATCGTCTCCGGGGGCATTGAGCCGGGGCAGAGGATCGTTACAGCAGGGGCCGCTTTCCTCAAACCCGGACAGAAGATCAGACTGCTGACCACCGGCAGCCGGGAGGGATAAGACATTGAACATCACAGCAGTCTCCATTGAAAAACGGGTGGTCACCTTTGTCATCACCCTCCTTATCATTGCCGGAGGCGTGGTTTCCTACGGCAACCTGGGCAGACTGGAATTTCCCCAGTTTACCATCAAAACTGCGGCAATTCTCACCAGCTACCCGGGAGCATCGGCCCTCCAGGTGGAACAGGAGGTGACCGATCCACTGGAAACGGCTGTGCAGCAGCTTTCCCAGACCGATGAAATACGATCCACATCCAAGCCGGGCCTTTCCATTCTCTTTGTGGACATCAAGGAGAAATACATGGCAGACCAGATCCCCCAGATCTGGGACGAACTGAGGAAAAAAATCCGTGATGCCAAACCAGACCTTCCCCCGGGGGCAAAAAACCCCGTTATAAAAGATGACTGGGGGGACGAGTACGGCATCTTTTTCGCCATCACAGGTCAGGGATACTCCCTCAAAGAACTCAAAACCTATGCCGATTTCCTGGAAAAAGAGCTGCTCCTGGTCAAGGACGTGGCAAAGGTGGCCATCTGGGGCAATCCCATGGAAGTGGTCAATATCAAAATCGCAAGATCCAGGCTGGCCGAGCTTGGCATCTCCCCCCAGGCCATATTTGACACCTTCAGCCGCCAGAACATGGTGGCCGATGCCGGCCGGGTAAAGGTGGGGGAGGAGTATATCCGCATGAGCCCCACCGGGGAATTTTCCTCTGTGGAAGACATGGAAGACCTGCTCATCATGAGCGACAAGCAGGGCAACCTGATCTATTTAAAGGATATTGCACAAATATCTGCCGGCTACCTCGATCCCCCCAGATGGATCATGAAACACAACGGCAAACCGGCCATTGGCCTGGGCATCTCCACCGTGGCAGACGGCAATGTTGTCACCATGGGCCAGGCGGTCCAGAAAAAACTCGACGAACTTCAAAGTTCAACCCCTGTGGGCATGGAATTGTCCGCCATCGCCTTTCAGTCGAAAACGGTTCTTCAGTCCATCAACAGCTTTGTTGTCAACCTTGTGGAGGCCGTTGCCATCGTGATTGTGGTGCTCTGCCTCTTCATGGGGCTCCAGAGCGGTCTGATGATCGGGGCGATCCTGCTGTTAACCATCCTCGGTACCTTCATTGTCATGGAGATCATGGGGATCAGCCTCCAGCTCATCTCCCTGGGCGCCCTGATCCTTGCCCTGGGCATGCTGGTGGACAACGCCATCGTTGTCACCGAGGGAATCCTCGTGAAAACCCAGCAGGGGATTACCAGGAAAAAAGCCGCCCTGGACACCGTTGCCCAGACCCAGTGGCCCCTTCTGGGAGCCACCTTTGTCGCCATCCTGGCCTTTGCCGCCATCGGCACTTCCAACACCTCGTCGGGGGAGTTCTGTTCCAGCCTTTTCAAGGTAATGGCCATCTCCCTGGGGCTGAGCTGGATTGCCGCCGTCACCGTCACCCCCCTCTGCTGCATCCTCTTTCTCCCCAAAAAACAGGCCGGCAGCGCCAAAGATCCCTACGCCGGAAAGGGCTTTGCCCTATACCGCCGGTTTCTTGCTGCCTGCCTTGGGCACAAGGTCCAGACCACGGCTGTGATGCTCTGCCTGCTCATGCTCTCCCTCTACGGATTTTCCTTTGTGGAGGAGAGCTTTTTTCCCAAATCCAGCCGCCCCCAGTTTCTCATAGATTATTGGCGGGCCGAGGGCACCCACATCAACGAAACGGCGTCGGACCTTGAAAAAGCCCGGGAATGGGTTTCAAGTCTTGACAATGTCCAGGCGGTGGACACCTTTGTCGGACAGGGTGCCCTGCGGTTTCTCCTCACCTATGACCAGGAGATGCCGGACGCAAGCTTTGGCCAGCTGCTGGTCAGTGTCAAGGATTACAACAAAATCGATGCCATGATCAAGACCAGCGCCGCCTATTTTCACGAGAACTTCCCCAATGCCGAGGTGAGGCTGAAAAAATTTGTCCGGGGGCCTGCTTCGGGATCTGACATCGAGGTGCGATTCAGCGGAGATGACCCGAAAGTGCTGCGGCAGTTGTCGGCAGAGGCCCAGGCCATCATGGCCAGGGACCCCCTTGCCATCAACATCAAGGATGACTGGCGGCAGAAGGTCAAGGTGCTGGTTCCCGTTGTTTCAGAGGCCAAGGCCAGGCGGCTGGGGATCACCAGACCGATGATAGCCGGCAGCCTGGCAACGGCCTTTTCCGGAAAGGCCGTGGGAGTGTTCCGGCAGGAGAACGACCTGCTTCCCATTTTTATAAAATACAGGGGAAACAGGGCGGGCGAGGTAAATGCCATCAAGAGTGTCCAGATCATGAGCCCGGCAACGGGCAAAAGCATCTCCCTTGCCCAGATCATTACGAAGGTTGAAACAAGGTGGCAGCACAGCATGGTCAAGCGGAAAGACAGGGTAAGGACCATCACCGCCCTCTGCGACCCGGCCCGGGGAAATGCCAGTGTTTTGTTTCAGCGGCTGAAACCCGCCATGGAAAAGATCGCCCTGCCCCATGGCTATAAAATGGAGTGGGGCGGTGAGCATGAACAGTCCGGGGAGGCCAGGGAGAGTCTGTTGAAGCTGGTGCCTCTCTTTTTCCTTGCCATGGTGGTGACGGTCATCATGCTGTTCAATGCCCTTCGCCAGCCTTTGATCATTTTCCTCTGCCTGCCCCTGGCCTTGATAGGGGTCACCGCAGGGCTCCTCGGCGCCGGCCAGTCCTTCGGGTTCATGTCCCTGCTGGGGTTTTTGAGCCTCTCCGGCATGCTCATTAAAAACGGTGTGGTGCTCATCGACCAGATCGACCTTGACATCTCCCG
>DATFJZ010000109.1:0-6511 GCA_035268945.1 Desulfobacteraceae bacterium
CCTCAAACAGCTTGATTGTCGCAAACGCATGGCAGGGCAAAAAGCCTGATCTCCTTTGGTTCTCAATGTTCCTGACCGACCAACCGTTGAGGGCTCTTAATCGGTTATCTCAGAAAAAACTGGATCATCGAGTGACACCGAATTTCTTTTTTTCGGCCCTGGCCCAGGGGGTCTGCGCCTGGTCGACCGCTTGCTCCCGGTGCCGGTATCCCTCGGCCAGACGGATGCCGTCATGGGCAATGTCGACCATCCGGTTTTTGTACAGCCCCCCCAGGGCCCGCTTGAACTCTTTTTTGCTCATGGAAAACAGTGCCTGGATCTGATCCGGGGGACTTTTGTCACTGCAGGCAACAAAGCCGCCGGAGGCTTCCAGCAGGTCAAGTATTCTGTCGCTGGAACGTTCCACAGACCCATACCCCGGCTGCTTGAGGGTCAGATCGATCTTGCCGTCCTTTCTCACCCTGCTGATAAACCCGGTTTTTCGATGGCCCACAGCAAGGTCTTCAAAGGTCTCGTTCCTGTAGAGCATGCCGCAGCACCGGTTGTCAATGACGGCCATGAACCCCAGGTCGGAGGCATCAAACACCAGCAGGTCGACCCTGTCTCCCGGGGCATACCCTGTTGTCTCCCCGTCACAATGGGCGGCGATCCTGGACGTGGCATACACCCGGTTGCTCTTTTCATCCAGGCAGGCCTTGACAACAAGCTTGTCCCCCGGTTTTACCTGTTTTTCATTTCAGCGGCGGGAAGGAACAGGTCCTTTTCCAGCCCCCAGTCGAGAAAGGCACCAAAGCTTCTTGTGTCCCGGGCCTCCACAAGGGCAAACCCGCCCACGGCAACGGTGGGGGTCAGGGTGGTGGCAACGGGCCTGTCCTCGGAATCGGTATAAACAAAAACCGTTATGGTATCCCCCGGTTTGAGATCTTCCGGTGCATATTTTGCCGGCAGCAGCACCTCATCCGCCTTGGGGTTCAGGTAAAACCCGAAGTCCACCTGTCGTTCAACAACCAGTTCATTGTAACTGCCTATCATCAGCATCGTTCTTTTCTCCTGTGCTATTTGTTCATTGCGCCTTCCGGTTCCCGGGCCATGGTCAGGCTGACACCGAAAAAAGCAGGGCAAGTCCACCCCTTCCCCAGCATGGCCGATGTGACGATGAAGGCCGGCTGAAACCGGGAAAAGGGAAGGCTTGGCCGCCATCCGCCGGAAGTTGTATCGTTTACCGTTGGGATTTCTCCTGCCGGATGGCAGGCACCAGCTCTTTTAACTGTTCCGGTGTGTTGAGGGCCGGATCGTCCAGCACCTTTTCAAGAAGAGCGGCGAGGATTTCACCCACCCGGGGCCCCGGGGGAATGTCCAGGATCGCCATCACCTCTTGTCCCGTGATGGCAAGCTCTTTGATGGTGAAAGCACTGCTGCCCCTGTTTTCCCCGGTTTGATTTTTCAGCAGCCGCAGCCGGGTTTTGATTTCCGACAGGGTGTAGGGACGTTTCACGGGATTGCGGTTGGCCTTTTTGTCGGCAATCCTCATCCGCATGAAATCCTCCCAGGAGAGCCCCAGCTGCTCAAGGGTCGCCAAAAGTCTCCTCACCGCCCTGGGCGTTGAGGTTTCCGTCAACGGCCGCATGTGAACGGTGATGATCCCATGGATGTATGCCAGCTCCCCGGTGCTGAATTTGAGGGTTTCCAGGTCGGCAAGGATCGCCCCTCTTGCTTTCTCGTGGCCGGGAAAGGTGAGGCTGCCGTTTTTAAGGACGGCGGCATCGTACTTGCCGACATCGTGGAGAAAACCGGCAAGCCTCAGCAGGGGCCGCCTGGACGAGAGGGCATCCCCGGTGAGCATGCAGTGTTCAAAAACCGTTTCCCCGTGGTGGGGACCGCCGTCCAGGCCCACACACCGCTCAAGACATGGGAATATATACCCCAGAAGCCCGGTGCTGTGCAGCGCCCTGAAAAACAGGGAGGGCCTTTCACAGGCCATGGCCTTGAGAATCTCCATGCGGATCCTCTCAAAGGGAACCTTTCCGGCAACAAGGTGGCGGTTGTTCTGGATGGCAACAAGGGAGTCAGAGGCGATCCTGCCGTTGATCTTTGCGGCAAACCGGCACGCCCTCACCATTCTCAAAGGGTCTTCCTGGATTCTCATTTGAGGATCTTTGGTAAACCGGACGATTTTTTCGGCAATATCCCTCTGTCCGGAAAAGGGATCGATGATGCAATGGTCCGCCGTATCCCAGGCCATACTGTTCATGGTAAAATCCCTCAGTTCAAGATCGGATTGGGGAAAAGGGGCACCGGTCTTACCTGACCGGCACGATGCCACTTCAACGGTGTTGACAAGGCAGATCTTAAAAGTGCTGCCGGCAGTTTTCACCTTCTCATTTCTGAACACCCACTGGATCTCATCCAGGCGGGCATTGGTGACAATATCAAAATCCATGACCGGCGCTGCCATCACCATGTCCCGGACAGCACCGCCGGCAATGTACGCCTTGTACCCCCGGGACTGGAGTTTTTTGATGATGCGGTCTGCCCGGGGTGAGATGTTCATCTCTATCACCAAATCACTGCCCCCATCGGCGGACAAGGGTGTGGTGGACCCCCAGGTGGTCAAGCACCCGGGCAACCACCGTGTCTGCCAGCTGGTCCATGGTCCGGGGGAACGAGTAAAAAGAGGGGGAGGGGGGCATGATCACAGCCCCTGCCCGGCAGGCCCGGGTCATGTTCTCCAGATGAATCAGGCTCAGGGGGGTCTCCCGGGGCAGCAGGATCAAGGGGCGCCGCTCCTTCAGGGTGACATCGGCGGACCGGGTGACAAGGTTGCCCGCACTGCCCGTGCTGATGTCGGCCAGGGTCTTCATGGAGCAGGGGGCCACCACCATGCCGGAATGGACAAAGGAGCCGCTGGCAGGGGGGGCGGCACCATCGTCCTGCCGGTACACCTCAAGCCGGGAGTTGTCGGAACAGGCCACCCCCATGGATGTTAAAAACTCCCTGAAACCCATGCTTTTCTGGAATTCTGTTTCATGGGCGAGGACCTCAAAGCCCGCATCGGAGATCACAACCATCACCTGGCAGGAGGCTTCCACCAGTGCCTTGATCAGCCGTATCCCGTAAATCGAGCCCGACGCCCCGCAGAGGGCCACCACATACTTTTTTTTCATCGGACAAGGGCCTCCGCCACCACCCCGACCAGAAGGGTGATGGAGACAAGGGAGTTCATGTGAAAAAAGGCCATGTTGATCCGGGCCAGGTTGTCAGGCTTGACAAGTCTGTGCTCGGCAACGAAAAGTCCTGCCATGACGGCAATGACGACGAGAAACAGAGGGTGCATGCCAAAGTAGAAATGCATGCAGAGAAAAAAGAGGCAGGTAGCGCCGTGGAGCAGGGAGGAGATGGCCATGGCATTTTTCAACCCAACCACCGCAGGAAGGGAGAAGAGCCCCTCTTTCCTGTCAAATTCGGTGTCCTGGCAGGCATAGAGGATGTCAAACCCGGCAATGTAGGTCATCAAGGCCAGGGAGAGAAACACCACCCCCGGCGACAGGGTGCCGGTGACGGCTATCCACGCCCCCACAGGGGCAAGGGAGATGGCAACACCGAGATAGAGGTGACACAGAGCGGTAAACCGCTTGGTGTAGGAGTACAGGAGCAGAAAGGCCAGCACGGGAAAGGAGAGCCAGAAGCAGAGGGGGCCGAGCATGAAAGCGGCAAGAACAAACACCAGTGCCGATCCAGCCACGAACATGGCTGTCTCCCCGATGGAGAGTTTTCCCGAGGGAATCTCCCGCAGGGCCGTTCTGGGATTTTTCTTGTCCATGCCGGCATCGGTGATGCGGTTAAACCCCATGGCTGCCGAGCGTGCCCCGACCATTGCTGCGAGGATCCAGACAAGGTCCCACAACACAACGGGGTGTTCCCGCCATGCAATGACCACGGCGGCCAGGGCAAAGGGGAGGGCAAAAATCGTGTGGGAGAACTTGATCATTCTCCCGTAGGTGACAATGGTCTTTTCAGGAACAGATTTCATGGCAATACGGCAGGGAAACCGGGGAGGTTTGTCTCCCAGGGGAATTTGCCCTTCTCCTTTTGCGTGGTTTTTTTATGAAAGCCGTCAGCCATCAGTACTCAGCTAACAGCTTTCATGGTTTTTTTTTATATGAAAGTCGTGGTGACCCGCTGGGGGGCGGCGCAATGAGGTCAGAAAATCCCGTACAGCGGTGTGCCGCAATCCGGGCAGTTCCCGTTTTCCAGGAGATGGTTCTTGACACGGTGGGCGGACCGCCGGACAAGAACCCTGCCGCAACCGTGGCAGAAGGTGTCTTCCCCGTCAAGCTCCGGGGCGTTTCCCGTGTACACATATCTCAAACCGGCCTGCCGGCCGATGCTGCAGGCCGTTTCAAGGACGGCGGCAGGGGTGACATCTGGGGTGGTCAGCCGGTAGCAGGGGTGAAACCGGCTGATGTGCCAGGGGGTTTCAACCCCCAGATCCCCGGCGATAAAGGCGGTCAGGGCTTCCAATTCCCCGGTATCATCGTTGAGACCGGGGATGAGCAGGGTTGTCACCTCCACAAGAATCCCCAGGGACTTCATCAGGATAAGATTCTCCTTTACCGGCTCAAGCTTTGCCTTGCACTCCCGTCTGTAAAAGCTGTCATTAAAGGATTTCAGGTCCACGTTGGCAGCATCCAGGTAAGGGGCCATTGTCCTGATCACCTGGGAAGACATGTACCCGTTGGTGACAAAGATGTTCATCAGGCCCCTCTCCCTGGCAAGCCTTGCCGTCTCCAGGGCAAGCTCAACGTAGACCGTGGGCTCGGTATAGGTGTACGAGATACTGGCGCACCCGGCCTTGACAGCCTGGGCGACAATCTCCTCCGGCGGGGTGTCAACACCCCGGACGAGACCGTTATGGTCCGAAGGCATCTGGGCGATGTCTGAGTTCTGGCAGAAAGAGCACTTGAAATTGCATCCCACCGTTGCAATGGAATAGGAAAAGGACCCCGGCTTGACATGGAACAGGGGTTTCTTCTCCACCGGATCGATGCTCCGGGCAATGAGTCTTGGATAGACCAGGGATTCAAGGGTCCCCCCCCTGTTTTCCCGGACACTGCAGAGGCCCCGCCTCCCCTCTTCAATGACACAGAAGTGATGGCATACGCCGCATTTAACCCGGTTGTTGTCCAGTTTTTCAAAAATAAGCGTCTTCATAGGTTTCCTCCTTCTTCTCCCTTGCAAATCCCGTTACCGGTTTGCACTGCCCGGTTTTTTTTATCTTCAAGGACATGGGCCGTATTCGAAATTTAGGTACCGGTGAGATGGCCATGCCGATGGTGGCGCCAAAGGGGGATTTCTGGACGAGAAACCTCTTTTCAAAAAACAGCGGTATCCGACCCCTCACCCATGGAAACTGGGGGGTGGTCCGCCAGGAGATGGGGACCCTGCCGAGGATGTCAAAGACAATCTGCTTGAGCTCCCACACGCTGAAACAGCGGGCCCTGGATATGGTGCTCGAGGTGAACCAGGCCTTGATGATGTTAACGATATTCATCGGTGCATACCGGTTCAAAGCCACGATAAACACCCTGTCCTTTGCCACACGGCAGGCCTCTTCGATGGCCTTGGCGGGTTTTTCGGTGAATTCCAGGGTGGTGAAGAGAAGGGCATGGTCAAAGGCGTTGTCCTCAAAGGGGAGGTCTTCGGCAAATCCCCGGTAGAGGTCCGCTCTGTTCCCCAGCCGCTGTTTTGCAATGTCCAGCATGTACTGGGAGGGGTCAATACCGGTCACCTGGAGATTGTGGCAGTCAAGGTTCAACAGGGCCTCAAGGCTCTTTCCCGTGCCGCACCCGATGTCAAGAAGACGACTGCCCGAAGCCGGTGAAAGCATCTCTGCCAGCAGACGGATCTCAAGATCAAAGACGTAGCGGTTTCTGGCCTTTTCAAACCAGGCATCATAACCGGCGGCATCACTGAATTCAAATACATATCCCATAGTAAACCCATTTTATGATAAAACCCCACGGTTTATCAAGACAATTCTTTCCCGCTCCTTGCTTTCCTGCCTTGACCGGTCCCATGGAACCGGCCCGCAGCCCCCCAGGCTAACCCATAGAAAATTTCGATACAACACGGCTGTTTCCATTACAATTTTGAATTTGACAAAATCCCCGTCAGCCCCTAACGTTTCAGTATATTATCCGGGGAGAGCTCAATCCCGTATAACCGGCATGGACAGCCCATGGTCATGGAACCGGCCACAACTAAGCATTGAGAGTAATCAGAAGAAAAATACTGACGGCTGACAGCTGATGGCTGACGGCTTTCTTACAAAAGGAAAGAGAGAACATGACGCAAATGATTGACTGCCGGGGAATTGCATGTCCAGGCCCGGTTTTGAAAGCAAAAGAGGCCATTGAGCAACAGGGAACCGGAGAGGTTGCCCTTCTGGTGGACAACGATGCTGCCGTTGAAAACGTAAGCCGTTTTATCACTTCCCGGGGATTTGAGGTCT
>DATFJZ010000110.1:0-6905 GCA_035268945.1 Desulfobacteraceae bacterium
TGAAATAGGGGTCAAAAACATCCTCCAGATGGTTGCTGTCAATGCCGCAGCCGTTGTCGGTGACGCGGATCTCAAGGTCCGTTTTCCGGTTGCCGTCAAACACCTCCACCAGCAGTTCCCCCGAGGCTTCCATGGCATGGACGGCATTGATGTAGAGATTGAGCAGAATCTGGCTGATCCTGTCGGGGTCCGTTGGGAACACCTCTTTTTCTGTGTGGAGTCTTACAACGGCTTTGACGGCTTTCTGGTCGAGATCCTGCTGCACCAGTGCCAGGGAGTGACGGATTATCTCTTTGATGTTCACCGGTTTTGTTTCAACAGCAACGGGTTTGGCGAACTCCAGAAGCTGGGTGATGGACCGGTTGATCCGTTCCACCTCCTGCACCATGATCTCTGCTGTCTTCCTGTCCCTATGGCCCTCCTTCTGCTGTTTCATCAGGTAGGTGGCAAAGCCCTTGATGGAGCTTAACGGATTCCGGATCTCGTGGGCAACCCCGGCGGCCAGTTTGCCGATGGCAGCCAGATGTCTGGTGGTTTCGATCTCTCGTTGCAATCGTTTCAACTGGGTCAGATCCCTGAACAGGAAGAGAAAGCCCAGCACCCGGCTGTCGTTGTCAAGCACCGGCGAGGCGGTCATGTCCAGCCGAAGTTCTCCGGCATCGCCCCGGTTCAGGGTGATCTCCCGGGAGAGGGGCTGGTCTTGTTTTTTCATTTCACCGGCAAGTTTTGCCATATGGGGAACAATGGCGTTGACCTCCTCTTTTAAAATCTTCCCCGCCGCCCGGTTCATGGCGGTGATCCTGTGATCGTTGTCAATGGTGATCAGCCCGGCCGGCATGTTTTCGATGACATTGTCGGAAAAGGCCTTGACGCTGGTAAGGTTTGCCTTTGCAGACCGGTACGCCTGGAAAGCGGAGAGGGTTATCATGCCGGCACACCCGATGATGAAAAAGAAAATACCCCTGCCGATGGTGTTTCGAATGAGCCGTTTTTTAGCCCGGTTGGCCTGGGTCATGGAGAGCCCGGCAAAGATATAGAACTCCTCATCTTTTGCGAATTGCCTTTCAGGACAGTTGCCGTCAATGGCTGCCGGGCACTTCGGCAGGGGCGGTGGTTCCGCCGGCTCTTCTCCGCGGGGAGTGTGCCAGGGCGGCGGGTTTCCCCGGCGTCCCATGGCGTGCCGGGGGGCGTGGGGGCCATGCCCCCGGCCCCTCAGGGGGGTGAAACGCTTGAACACCTCAAACACCTCGGTGTCCTGGTGTTGCCGTGTCCGGTGCTCCACCCTTGCGACGTCTTCGGCCAGGGCTTTGGTGTCGGGCATGGCCTCAAGAAAGGTGCCGACCCTGGATGCATCGCTGTGGGCCAGGATCTTTCCGTTTTTTGATGTGATGATGATATAGGCGATCCCGGGCTGGTAGGATGTTTCCAGAAGCATGGTCTGGATGCGCTCAAATCCCCAGCGCATGGTGAGCATGCCTGTCCGGGTACCGGCCTCAAAGGTGCTGATCAGGGAGAGCCCCCTGGCCATAAAGCGGCCTTCGATGTGTGCTTTCTGCTTTTCCATTCTATCCAGGGTGATGATGCCGAAGATCGGCAGGAGGATCAAGAGTATCCCTGCCATCATGAACGGCGACACAAAACTGGACAGCTTGTTTTTCAATGTCATTGTTTTTTTACCATCGGGTCATGCCCCTGTTGACAAACGGGGCAGAATCAGGTGCTGCAGTACTCCCTGAACGCTTCTGTCACAAGCGCCATATCCCGCTCTGTCACATCCAGGTGGGTGACCAGGCGAAGGACGTCTCCCCGGGGAACGAGAATTCCCCTGGACGCCATGAAGTTCGATAGGCTGGCATCCTTTTGGGTCAGGGTGATGAAAACCATGTTGGTGATGCCGGAATCCGGGTGGACCGCCACCCCTTCGATCCGGGAGAGACTGTCCGCCAGGAGCCGGGCATTTTCATGGTCCGTTTCAAGCCTGTCAATGTTGTTTTCCAGGGCGAACTGTCCTGCTGCTGCCAGTACGCCTGCCTGGCGCATGCCGCCGCCGAGCATTTTGCGCCATTTTCTGGCCTTGGCGATGAGAGCCTGGCTGCCGCAGACGAGGGATCCCACAGGGGCGCCAAGTCCCTTGGAAAGGCAGATGGAGACGGAATCAAAGGGGTGGGCAATATCCCTGGCAGGCCGGTCCAGCTTGACAGCTGCATTGAAAAGCCTTGCTCCGTCCAGGTGGAGGGCAAGCTTTCGCTCCCGGGCAAACCTGCCGGCTTCTTCCAGGTAGGCCATGGGAAGCACCTTGCCGCCCTGGGTGTTTTCAAGGCACAGCAGGCGGGTCCTGGCAAAATGAAAATCATCCTCCTTGATGGCCCCTGCCACCCTGGCAAGGTCCAGGGTGCCGTCCGGTTCAAATTCCAGGGGCTGGGGCTGGATACTTCCCAGAACAGCGGCCCCGCCACCTTCATATTTGTAGGTGTGGGCCTGCTGTCCAACGATGTACTCGTCGCCCCGGTCACAATGGCTGAGCAGGGCAAGAAGGTTGGACTGGGTCCCCGACGGGGCAAACAGGGCCGTTTCCATGCCGGTGAGGTCAGCGGCCAGGGCTTCAAGGCGGTTCACACAGGGGTCTTCCCCGTAAACATCGTCTCCGACCTGGGCTTCTGCCATGATTTTCCGCATGGCGGGTGTGGGCTTTGTTATTGTATCGCTTCTAAGATCAATCAAAATGCAGCTCCTTTTTCAATAAAAAAATACCCAAAAACGTATGACTGACCAAGTTAATGGGCAAAGATAACCCTTTTTTTTGTCCATTCATACATGATATTAATATCATTACAAGCAATTTTTCAACAGCAATGGTCATCTCCTGCCTTTCCTCTTCCCCATTTCGGCACATGGCCGGTGTGGCGATCAATGCCTGACAGGCAGGTTCAAAATTCCTTCTTGGGAATCGGAAAGCTTGACCTGGGAAAGTTGAAAAAAAGATGCGATTTTTTTCTCCTTCACCATGTTTGAAGACAAGGTTTCGAGTCACTCTTTTTGAGCCGGGTTTAAGGGGATAGGGGGGGAGGAATCCCTGGAATGGCCCGGACAGAAAAAGAGGGGCAGATACAGGTTCTGCCCCTCTTTTAAATTCGGGTCATATGGGGTTGGATCCGGACTGGATCAGTTAGTTGCCGTAACCAATGGATGAAAGGGAGCTTTTGATTTCATCCAGTATGGCAGGATCATCAATTGTGGCAGGCACTTTCACCTCTTTTTTGTCGGCAATGGATCTCATGGTGCCCCTGAGGATCTTGCCCGATCTTGTCTTGGGCAGACGCTTGACAACGGTTGCCGTTTTAAAGGCTGCCACCGGGCCGATGGAATCCCTCACCATGCCCACGCACTCTTTGACAATCTCGTCGTGGGATTTTGTCACACCGGCGTTGAGCACCAGCAGTCCCAGGGGTACCTGGCCCTTGAGCTGATCGTCAACGCCCATGACGGCGCATTCGGCAACGTCCGGGTGATTGGCCAGCACTTCTTCCATGGCGCCGGTGGAGAGCCTGTGACCGGCAACATTGATGATATCGTCGGTGCGGGTCATGACATAGATATAATCGTCGGTATCGATGTACCCGGCGTCGGCTGTTTTGTAGTAGCCGGGGAATTCATCCAGGTAGGCCTCCACAAACCGGTCATCGTTCTGCCAGAGTGTGGGCAGGGTGCCCGGAGGGAGAGGGAGCTTGACAACAATGGCGCCGATTTCACCGGGAGCCACGGGCTTTGAATCCGGATCCACCACCTGGACATTCCAGCCAGGTACCGCTTTTGTCGGGGAGCCCGGTTTGACAGGGAAGTGGTGAAGTCCCATGCAGTTGGCTGCGATGGCCCAGCCCGTCTCCGTCTGCCACCAGTGGTCAATGACAGGCACCTTGATATTGTTTTCAGCCCAGGAGAGGGTGTCCGGGTCCAGGCGCTCACCGGCAAGGAAGAGGATTTCAAAGCAGGATGTGTCGTATTCCTTGAGGAATTCGGCCTTTGGGTCGTCCCTTTTGATGGCCCTGAAGGCTGTGGGGGCGGTAAACATGGATTTCACCCGGTGCTCTGAGATTACCCGCCAGAACACTCCGGCATCCGGGGTGCCCACGGGTTTTCCTTCGAACAGGATGGTTGTGCACCCCTTGAAAAGGGGGGCATAGACAATGTAAGAATGACCCACAACCCATCCGATATCCGAGGCTGCCCAGTAGACATCCCCTTCATCCACGTTGTAGATGGCTTTCATGGACCATTTCAGGGCAACCATGTGGCCGCCGTTGTCCCTGACAACACCCTTTGGCTGCCCCGTGGTACCCGAGGTGTAAAGAATGTACAGGGGGTCTGTTGCCTTGACCGGAACGCAGTCATGGGGCTCGGCCTTGGCCATTTCATCTTCAAAGTCAAAATCCCTGCCAGGTTTAAGCTCTGCCTCTGCCTGGTCCCGCTGAACCATGATGCAGGTGTCCGGTTTTGTCTCGGCCAGCTCAATGGCCTTGTCCAGCAGGGGCTTGTAGGGAATTACCTTGGATACCTCAATACCGCAGGAGGCAGAAACGATGAGTTTGGGCTTTGCATCATTGATTCGGGTGGCAAGCTCATTGGCTGCAAATCCCCCGAAAACCACCGAATGAACAGCGCCGATACGGGCACAGGCCAGCATTGCCATGGCAGCTTCGGGAATCATGGGCATGTAGATGATAACCCGGTCTCCCTTTTGAACACCCTTTGAAGCAAGCACACCGGCAAATTTCGCCACATGGTCCCTCAGCTCCGTAAACGTGTAGGTCTTTTTTGTATTGGTGACCGGGCTGTCATAGATCAGGGCGGCATTGTCGCCAATGCCGTTGTCAACGTGCAGATCAAGGGCATTGTAGCAGGTGTTCATCTCACCACCGGTGAACCATTTGTAAAAAGGCTTGTTGGAGTCGTCCAGCACCTTGTCCCATTTTTTATACCAGTGGCACTCTTCGGCAATTGGTCCCCAGAATCCTTCAGGATCATTGATAGATTTCTCGTAAGCTTCATTGTACAGATTTGCCATAGATGACTCTCCTTACGTTTACATGGTTACGATTGATGGTAAGCACATGGACAGAAACAATCCCACAGGAAGATCCCTGTGCGGACTACTGGATGCCTCATGATCAGGTACTTAGTGTTTTGCCGCCCACTCCCTGGCGGGTTGAGAAAAAAGTTTTTTACTCAGCGAAAAAGTGCGAATGATTAATTTATAGTAATAAGATTTTTATAATGTCAATAGTTTTTTTTATGAACTTGGTTCAAGGGCCACGGGGCAGAGAGCCCGGGAGGGGGAAGGATGGGTAAAAAAAATGCGCATACCAGTATGATATGCGCATGAGTGATCATTTCAGCAGCCGGTTCAGGTTCAGGAGCCCGACAGGTTGGGAAACATGGCGTCGAGTTTTTTGTTCCAGCGGGCAAGGCTTGCCTCCTGCTGTTTCAAAAGCTCGGCCGGGTCTCCCTCTATGGTCACCCGTTCCATGACATCATCCTTGGCAATTTTATTGACCACGTCCATGTCCGGGGAACCGACCACCTCACCAAATACAGAGTGGTTGTCATCCAGGTGGGGGGTCGGGCCGTGGGTGATGAAGAACTGGCTGCCATTGGTACCAGGACCGGCATTGGCCATGGAAAGAATGCCGGGTTTGCTGTGCCTCAGCTCCTTGTCAAACTCATCTTCAAAGTTGTAACCGGGTCCGCCCATGCCGTTGCCGTCGGGGCATCCGCCTTGGATCACAAAGTCGGGAATCACCCGGTGGAATTTAAGACCGTTGTAGTATCCCCGGTTGATGAGATTTACAAAATTGGCAACCGTCACAGGTGTTTTCTCTGGAAAGAGCCTGAGGTTGATTGTTCCCTTGCCGGTCTCCATTACAGCAGTAAGTTCGGTCATATCGATTTTTTCTCCGTTATTGTTATAGTTATAGTTATTGGTGTTGATCCCAAAAGGGGCCGGGCCCTGCTGCTTACCAGGCAGGCCGGGCCCCATCCACAGCATAAAGTGGTACCTCAGTAAATATGAAGATGAACAATAAGTATTTTTTTTGATTTGTCAATCCTTTTGACCCTGGTTCCGGCCGGTCCTGCTGTTTTCCTGGTCCATTTTCCATTCACCGGCCCATGGTGCTCCGTGGAGTGCCGGGCGTAACGCCCCAGGGGGGATCACCGAAACGTTACTATGGAGGCGTCCACGGCAACGGGCTGGCCATTGCTGATGATCAGCGGGTTGATATCAATCTCCTGAAAGTCGGGGGTTTCCCAGCCAAGGCGGCCAATGGTTACAAGGATGTCGGCTGTTTTGTTTCTGTCACTCTTTTGGGCCCCCCTGAAGCCGTTTAACAGCTTCTGGCTTTTGAGGTTGCTGATCATCTCCAGGGCCTCCCCATGATTCAGGGGGGCCACCCGGAACAGCACATCATCGAGAATTTCCGCCATTACACCGCCCATGCCCAGCATGACACAGGGACCGAACTGGGGATCCCTGACAAGGCCGGCGATGAGCTCGACATCTGCCTTGACCTGCTGCTGCACGAGGATTTTTCCCGAGCTGCGGACGGCTTTTTCCAGGCTTAGAAATTGGGCTTCCGCTTGTGCAGCAGAGGTGATGTTCAACCTCACCAGGCCTGATTCGGTTTTGTGCACCATATCGGGGAGAAGGCCTTTCATCACCACTGGAAAACCGAGCTGCTCGGCCTGCTCTCTTGCCTGGTCCACGGATTCAACAATGAACTCTTCGGTGACGGGGATGTGGGCCTCTGACAGGATCTGTTTGGAGAGATATTCGTCGATGACGGTGACGGCGGTATCGCCAGGGGCATTGGTTTCGCCGGCAGGGGGATGGCAGAAATCAGGGGGAAAGT
>DATFJZ010000111.1:0-2241 GCA_035268945.1 Desulfobacteraceae bacterium
CGTGACAATCACCGTGCCGGCGTTTTCCCCGGAGGTGATAAACCGTTTGGTGCCGTTGATCAGGTAGGTGTCCCCTTTTGGCACTGCCGTGGTGATCTGGCTGACAGGATCTGACCCTGCCTCGGGTTCGGTGAGGGCAAAGGCTCCGATGGTCTCCCCCGATGCCAGGGGGACGAGGAATTTGTTCTTCTGCTCTTCTGATCCGTATTTGAGGATGCTTTCGCACACGATGGAATTTTGAACGGACATAACCACAGAGGTGGAGGCGCAGGAGTATGCAATTTCAGAGAGGGCAAGCACATAACTGATGGTGTCGGCATCTTCTCCACCGTAGGCTTCCGGGATCATCATTCCCATCAGTCCCAGTTCCCCCATCTGTTTAAAGTTCTCAGCAGGGAACGCCTTTGTCTGGTCCCGCTCAGCAGCCGTGGCTGCGACAACTTTTCTTGAAAATTCCCTTACCATGCTCTGAATCATTTTTTGTTCATCAGTAAGCGTGAATAACATGAATGGCTCCTTATTATACCATCTGAATTATCAATCCAGGGGTGTTCTTCATTTCTCCCAGGTCAGCTTTCAAAACGAAAAGGTGGCCCTGATGATCACGTCGGCCCAATTTGCTGGTTCGTGGTATGATCAAGGCCGAAAAGCTCCATGCCTGGTTTTACGGGCTGTACACAACGACCACCAGCTCTGCGTCATCGTCCCCTGTGTTTTTCAGGTCGTGCTTGATTCCCGAGTTAAAGTGAAGGGACTCTCCCGGGCCCAGATCGTTGATGTTGTCGCCCACCTGTATCTGAACATGGCCCTTTAACACGTAGACAAATTCTTCACCCTCGTGCTGGAACCCCACTCCGTCGTGGGTCTGGCCCGCTTCCACAACAATGCGGAAGGCCTTGAGGTGTTTGTTCTCGGCACCGGGAGTCAGGGGTGTGTATGCGTAATTGTCCGTGCGTTTTGTGTAGGCCTCGGCCCTTTCCCTGGAGGAAGACTCCTGTTCTTTGAGGAAAAAATTGGAATCAATGCCAAGGGCCCTGGCAATCTGAAGCAGATTGCCCACCGAGGGGATCTGTTCCCCAGACTCCACTCGTTTGATGAACGCCTTGGCAAGGCCGGTTTCATTGGCCAGGACGTCCAGGGTGAGTTTTTTATCCAGCCGTACTTTTTTTATTTTTTTTCCGATGGGACCCAGGGTGTTGTTTTGTTGTGCCATGCCTGCTCCTTTTGCAATGGATCAGCTCGTCATTCCGGCGGAGGTCAAATGGAATACGAGCTGTGGTCTCTGCCATTCTTGGGGGGATTGTTCCGGTTGCAATCCCTGATTTACATTGATCCCTCATTCAAGCCCGGGGCGTGATCAGAACGCGGGCAACATCCGCTGTTTTGAGGGACAACAGAATCGGGCTTGTTGTTTTTTCCCGGGGACAGCTTGCAGTAAAATCCCAAGGTTGCAAGCCTGGCCCCACCGGGTAACCTGTCCTGTGGGCAGGTTCAACGAATATGGCAGTCTGTCTGATCGAGCGCTCGGTCATACATGTCAGAATAAAAAAAGGTTGTCAAGAAAGATCAACAACCTTTTTAAAAAATTATTACGAGGCACGGGGCGTAAGGGAGGATGCAACAGGTGCATGGCTGGGCACGGCACAGGCCTCAATCCTGAACAAACAGGGGAGGGCAGGCTGCCGGAGCCTTGATCTGCTATTCCACTTTTGTAATCCAGTTTTCCTTGTCTTCATCGTTTCCATACTGGATGGCGGTGATGGTGTCATGGAATTTCAGGGCCATGGGGCCCGTTTTTCCACCGCCGATTTCCATGATGGTGTCGCCGTATTTAATCTCGCCCACAGGGGATATCACCGCTGCTGTTCCCGAACCGAACACCTCTTTCAGTGTGCCGTCCCTGTGGGCGGCCATCACCTCATCCATGCTGATTTTCCGTTCCGACGTGTTAATGCCCCATTTTCTGGCAAGGTCAATCACCGACTGGCGGGTGATGCCGGGGAGGATGCTGCCGTTGAGCTCCGGGGTGACAAGTTCGTCATTGATATAGAAAAAGATGTTCATGGCCCCCACCTCCTCAATATACTTCAGCTCAACACCGTCCAGCCAGAGCACCTGGGCATATCCCTCTTTTTTTGCCTTTTCCGAGGCGTAGAGGCTTGCCGCATAGTTCCCCGGGGTCTTGTATTCCCCGACACCGCCCCTTACCGCCCGGACATGCTCCTTTGAAACGGCTATTTT
>DATFJZ010000112.1:0-11318 GCA_035268945.1 Desulfobacteraceae bacterium
CCACGCATCCTGCTTGCCATTTTGTCCGTCTTCTGCGTTGTGACAACCGGCACATAGCTCACTATGCTCCGGTTGTCACGCCTTGAATACGAACAAAATGCCTACACGATATGCGTAGATTATTTTCTTTCAGTTCCCTTATTTCATCTGTGATCCTGAGGTTAGATTGTTATCAAGGCCGACAAGGGCTTCGGGGGTCACCTCTTTTTTGACGGACACCACCATAACCGTTGATGTTCGTTTTTCCGTGCCAAGTACAATTATTTTTCCCGTTTCCAGGGGCAGAAGCTCGATGTCCCGGAAAGCCTCTGCTGGTTGGTTTTCTTGGAACACCGTGTACATCTGGCCCTTCTGAATATTGTCATCGCTTCCCATGTTCAAGAAGGCAATGGACCCGGTGCCGAGGAGTTCATTGTTGTCATCGGACCCGATGAGCCGCCCGTGGATCGGTTCCATATTGTCAAGCACCTTGATCTGCCTGTTCCTTTTCCGGCAGGCCATGATCATGTCCCCGGCACCAGCCGGTCTGAAGCTGCTGGTTATCCTCGCTGTAACATACTCTCCGTGGCTTTCAAGGACCCTGACCATGCCTTTTATCTGGTGCTTGATTCCCGTGATCTCTCTTTGTCCATCCCCATTGTCCGGATAAACAACGGTTTCGGTGTGGTATATCATAT
Organism: Desulfobacteraceae bacterium; assembly: GCA_035268945.1. GTDB lineage: Bacteria > Desulfobacterota > Desulfobacteria > Desulfobacterales > Desulfobacteraceae > DATFJZ01. The sequence continues at coordinate 678 of DATFJZ010000112.1, forward strand.
ACAATTGTTCTGGAACGAGCCTGTGATTTGCCGTGGGGGCCATGTAAACGACCTGGTTCTCCGTCATCATGATCTGGTCGTTTTTACCTTTTAGGATTTTTCCCATGGGGGGAACAGGTTCGTTTTTGATAAAGCTCAGTCTGTCCATTCCCGCATAGTAAAAGGAGGGGCGAATGTCAGGCTTGACAATGATGGGCCGGTGGCCATGCATTGCCGATTGCTGCGCTTTGTCTGGTGCTTCTTTCAGGCGGATTTTGATTTGATTGCCCGGATAGAGCCAGTGGGGATTGGTCAATCGGTCATTTATGCTCCACAGACCCGGCCATGCCCAGCTGGAATTGTAGAATTTCCAGGAGAGATCCCACAGGGTGTCTCCTTTCTGGATGGTGTAATAAAAAAAAGCGTCATCTTTCCCGTTATCCGTCTTTACCTCTGCAAAAGCTGTCAAGGCAGGACCAAGCATTGTCAGGACAGCGATGAACAGAAAAAGGTTATGCAGTCTTTTCATGAAAAGCTCCTGTGTAAATAGTGTTTGAACGAAAACCCTAAAACTGCCCGGTGCAAGGCACAAGAAATCGTAACTCGAAGCGGTGAAATGCACGCAACCAAAGTGTTTTCAAGTTCATGGGGTCCGATGGTACAATGTGGCAACATTTTGCAGCAACCCAGCAGAGGGGCGCATTTTCGTTCATCCATCATTTAACCCCTTGTCTGCTGAAATGTCAAGGGCAGAGACTTTCCATTTAAAATTTCCATTGCCCTGCTGCCCGCTGTCGTTCAAAACCGGTGGGGGAGAGGCCCAGGCCGTTGACCATCGCTGTTGTTTTGGCTCCGCGTTTTCGACCCATGCGTTGTTGTCTCTGTAAGGATATGGGACGTATAAGGAATTCACCGGGGTGAATTCAAGGGTTATGTTTGACAATAAGCGGCTAAACGAGTAGGCTTGTGCCTTTGGGCGGGGCGTATTCACCTTTTGCCGTTGCACTGGCTTGCATAGAAAAAACTCACCTTTCGGACGACTCTTTACAACACCGAAAGCTGAGTAAAAAAAAAATCAAACAGGAGTTGCTGATGGATAGAATTTCCGAGCTTTTTTTCGAGGCAAAGACCTTGAAAGAACTGCCGAGATCAGGGTATCATTTTCTGGGCTCGGGCAAGGAAAGCGTTGCAGAGCACTCGTTCATGACAGCTTTTATCTGCCTTGCCATATCCAGGATGGAGCCGGGGCTTGACAGTGAAAAGCTCATCTCCATGGCACTGATTCATGATCTTCCCGAAGCAAGAACCGGTGATTTGAATTATGTGCAGAAGCAGTATGTGACGGCTGATGAATCCAAGGCAGTGGGGGATATGACCCATGGGCTGGCCTTTGGCAATGAATTTGCCGATCTGCTGGCCGAATTCAGCAAGGGTGATACCAGGGAGGCCATGCTTGCCAATGATGCCGATCAGCTTTCCTTTATTCTTGAGTTGAAGCGGCACAAGGATACAGGGGCAAAATCCCCTGAAAAGTGGTTGCCAGTTGTCATGAAGAGGCTTAAAACCAGCCTGGGACAGGGGATGGCCCAAAGTATCGTGGATTCCAGCTGGGACGACTGGTGGCTCAACGGGTATTCTGAACCTTAGGATCGGAGATGAAATAAGTTGAGCAGAAATAGCGCAGGATTCCGGTCCATATACAAGGCGCATTAAAGGTTGCATACTCTAGGTATTCGGCCTTTGATGCAACGAAGTAGATGGGCCGGAAGACAAGCAATTTCGTTCAACTTATAAAATTTTCGATCCTTAACGAGTGTTTGAACGAAAACCCCGTGTTTGGCCTGCTCGTCGAGGAGCTATGCTCACAAACTTGCCCATTGATGCAATGCAGAAAGCAAGTAAAAAAACAGTTGCATGGCTATTTTGTATTGTTTCCATGGTCGTTCATCCCGTTGTCACAGACAGGGGAACAAAAACAATTGAAATATTGATTGAATTGGTATAGTCTGCGGTTACCATGAGCAATACGAAACCGAAACGTCAATACCAGAGCAGGGCGCTCTTTATCATTGGGTCTCCCTTGTCGCGTTTTTCCAGTGTTCTGGATTCCCTGGCGCTCCAGGAGGAGTGGCGGGTGGAAACTGCAGAGGGTTTGGCCAGCGGTGGTGAACTGGCACGATCCTTTTGCCCCGATTTTGTGCTGGTGGATCAGGAAGGGTTTCAGGAGGATGAGACCTCACGGTTTTTAACGGAGATCAAAGGGGCAGATGTCAAGCCGAAACCGGTGCTCATAGCCCTTGTCCCGGAGGGAGCTCCTTCCTTTCAACGGGTTTCGGTGCTGGAAAACGGGTTTGAAGATTTTTTCATCATCCCCTTCTTCATCGGTGAATTTCTTCAGAAAACAGGGCTTTACCTGGACAATGCCGATTTGAGACAGCGCCTTGTGTGGAAGCGCAAAAAACTGAAAACGGCACGCCACTATCTGAGCGGTTTCAAGTCCCGGCTGATCCAGGCAAAAAAAGGATGGCACAGGGAAAAGAACCTTCTGCACAACTCGTTAAAGCAGATCAACATCATGGCAGATGAGAGGGAAAAACTGAGAAAAGAACTCTCTGCTTTTAAAATCCGGTACCATAACAATGCAAAGGGGATAGAAGCGTTTATTGTCAGGATGCTCCAGGCAAGGGAGGAGAAAAACAGGGGGCATAGCCAAAGGGTTGCTGATATTGTCGCTTTTGCCGGGGAAAAATTCAACGTGAACCGGGTTGACAAAGAACGTCTCAAGAAGGCGGCTCTACTCCACGAGACCGGCCTTCTCTTTGTCCCCCAATCCCTGTTAAGCAAGGATTCCTCTGCCCTTACCGATTATGAACAGGAACTGCTTCTTCGGCATCCTGCCAGGGGCTCCTCGTTTCTGAAAACCTTTTCAGGGCTTGAACCTGTTGCAGAAATTGTCCGGTATCTCCATGAAAACGTTGACGGTTCCGGTCGCCCCCATGGGCTGAAGGGCAGGTCCATCCCGTTTTTGTCCAGGATCCTTGCCGGTGCTGATCTTCTGGACGAGCTTCAGGCTGCAGACCCGAAGCCTTCCCTGGAAAGGCTGGTGGTGCAGCTGGAAAAGAGAGCCGGTGCCAGGCTGGACCCCAAAATTGTCAACTGCCTTGAAAAGTATGCAGTGGTGCATTTTAACAGAGGAGATGGAAAGGTCAGGGAGGTGGGGATCTATCAGCTCACACCGGGCATGGAAACCTGCGCCGGTATGTTCACCGCCTCGGGAACAAAGCTGTTTTCTCCGGGGACGGTTCTGACCGAAGCGTCCATTGAACAGATGATGAAATACAACCGGGCCTACCCCCTGGAAGAAACTGTCAGTGTAAAGGCGGAGTAATATGGATATAGCGTCAATTATCGGTGTTGTTTCGGGTATTGGTTTTGTCTGCGTCACCATCCTCCTTGGAAGCGGCCTTGGCATGTTCTTTAACCTGCCCTCGGTGATGATCGTCATCGGCGGTACCCTTGCCGCCACCATGATTGCCTATCCGTTGAAGGACATCCTCACTATTTTCAAAGTGACCATGAAGGTTTTCATGTTTAAGATTGAAAAACCGGAAGATATCATTGCAAACCTTGTGGAAATATCCAACAAGGCCAGAAAGGGCGGGCTTCTTTCCATTGAAGGGGACATTAAAAACACCAGCGATCCCTATCTTGCAAGGGCGCTGCAGATGACCGTGGACGGGGTGAAAACCGCTGATATCGCCCAGATCATGCAGAAAAAGATGACATTGACAAAGGCTGAACATAAAACAGGGTACTCCATGTATTCCAGCATGGGCGCCTTTGCCCCTGCCTTTGGGATGGTTGGCACCCTCATCGGGCTGGTGCAGATGCTGGCAAACCTGGACGACCCTTCCACCATCGGTCCCAAAATGGCCGTTGCCATGATCACAACCTTTTACGGTGCTGTTCTGGCCAATCTCTTCTTTATACCCATGGGTGAAAAGCTCGAGACCCGGAGCGGCGAAGAGATTGCCAACATGAACATCATCTACGAGGGGGTGGTCTCCATACGGGAGGGGGAGCATCCAAGGCTCATGGAGGACAAACTCAATGTCTACCTGGGAGAAGGGGCAAAAAGTTCCGATGACAGCGGGGAATAGGCGGATAAATGGCTGAAGAAACGGAAGAAGAGGCTCCGGCCCTGACACCTCCGGAGGAAGAGGAGAAAGCGGATGGCGGCGGTGCGCCCCAATGGATGGCAACCTTTGCCGACCTTGTCACCCTGCTGATGTGTTTTTTTGTGCTTCTCTTTGCCATGAGCACCACCCAGCAGGAGACCTTTAAAGAGCTGGTGGAGTCACTGCGCAGCGCCCTTGGTGTGCAGTCGGTGCCGGAGACCGGTACGAGGGAGGGGTTGACCATGCACGCGGTGCCGTCGGAAGAGCCCTCCGAAACCCAGGCGATTGACGAGCTTGGCGGCATGGTACAGAAGGAGATAGAAGAGATCATCAGTGAGGTCAGGGAACTTGTCATGTTTAACAAGCTCGGTGGGATGGTATCGGTTGCCGAAACCGATGTGGGGGTTGTCATCACCATGTCTGACCTGCTTCTTTTTGAGCCGGGGGGCACCGAGTTGACACCCAGGGGGCTTGATATCATGAGAAAGGTGGCATCCATCCTGTCAAGGCTGGCCTACCATGTCAAGATAAAGGGCTTTACCGACGATTCTCCCATCAGCACGGCACGGCTGCCCTCCAACTGGGAGCTGTCATCGTTACGGGCCTGCTCCGTTGTCAGGCTTCTCATCAAAAGGGGGGTTGATCCCACCCTGATATCGGCCGAGGGGTATGCCCAGTACCACCCCATAGCCACCAATGATACCGAGCTTGGGCGGTCCAGGAACAGGCGTGTGGAGATTGTCTATGAACGGGACAGCATTGCCCGTTCCTTTGCCGAAATGGAACCGGGGGAAACAAGAAAATAGAGACAAGGCAGGGTCTTAGTCAATGTTTAACATTCGTTGTGGCCGGTTTGATGGCCATGCTCCGACCATGCCGGTTTTTTATATGAAATAGCCGATTAAGAGCCCCCAGAGCTTGCCCTGTCAGGAACATTGAGAACCAAAGGAGATAAGACTTTTTGCCCTGCCAGGCGTTGCGACAATCAAGCTGTTTGAGGACCAATGGCCGCAGGTCGCTGATTTTTAGCCTGGCGGGGCAAAAAGTCCTCCGACGTTCTCGTTCCTGACAGGGCAAGCTTTGGGGGCGGCTCTCTTCTATTTCATTCTTCGTTGTGCCCGCAGGGCATGGCCGTTATAAAAAGAATAAGTAAAGTGTCCCTGTATTTATGCCCTGTATTTATGTCCCTGTATTTATACCTGTATTTACGTGTTTCAGTTTTTGTTCACACACAAACGATAAGGAAATATTAGACGTTGTTATGAATTTGTCCATGTCAGAATTAGCAAAGCGGTTGGATCTAAATTTGGAAACCCTGGAGCGGTGGATCAGGCAGGGGAGGATTCCCGTTGACAAAGAGGGAAATCATGGTGTTTTTGACGAGGCGGAACTGAAAAAATGGGCCGGGAAAAAGCGGCTGGTGTACAGATCTGCCCCGTCGGGGAAAACCAAAGGCAAGGATCGCGGTGAGGGGCTGCTTTTGTCTGCTGTCAGGCAGGGCGGTTGTTTTCGAGGGGTTCAAGGCAATGAAAAAGAGGCGGTGCTGCGATCTGCTGTTGAGCTGGTGCCCGGCCTGTCTGAAGATGAGGCCGATGCGCTTTGCCGCCAGATCCTTGCAAGGGAGGAACTGACATCAACGGGCATTGGCAAGGGGGTGGCCGTTCCCCATCCGAGAAATCCCATGGGAGATGTCCTGGATTCGCCCCTGATTGTCACCTGTTTTCTGGAGAATGACATTGCCTTTGACTCCATTGACGACATGCCTGTTTCGGTTCTCTTTCTTCTCCTCAGCCCCTCCATGGAAAAGCACCTGGGCATGCTCTCAAAACTCTCCTTCTGCCTTCGGGACAACGGGTTTGTCGATTTCCTTAAAACCGCTCCAGAGCCGGATCTTTTTTTTGAAAAAATTGCATCCATGGAACAGAGCATCGAAAAAAGCGGGATGTGACTGGTATGGATAAATTTCTCTTTTGGCGGTATCCGGCCAGGATTCCCTTTTTCCGCAAGGATGACAGGCCCCTTTTGATCATTTTCGGAATCATCGTGGGGATCTGCAGCGGCCTTGCCGCCATTGCCCTGAACCGCTCCCTGGTGTTTACCCTGGAGATGCTTCACCACGTAAGGGATATGTGGTGGGCCTTTATCCTTCCCGGTTTGGGGGCGATGCTATCTTCCATTTATCTTGAGAAGATCATGAAAGAGGGGGCAGGGCACGGGGTGCCGGAGGTGATCTACAGTGTCTCTCGTTACGGCGGTTTGATGCGGTTCAGATCCAGTATTTCCAGGCTCATCTCCAGCTGTTTGACCATTGGCAGCGGCGGCTCTGCAGGTCCTGAAGCCCCTGTGGTGATGAGCGGTGCCGCCATCGGTTCGAATATTGCCCAGTGTTTTTATCTGAACGACCGTCAGAGGGTTACCCTGGTGGGCTGCGGGGCGGCCGGCGCCATTGCCGCCATCTTCAACGCCCCCTTGACCGGCATGGTCTTCGCCATGGAGATTATACTTGGCGAATGGTCCATGGTGAACATCATTCCCATCGCAGTGGCTTCGGTGTCAGGGGCCGAGGTGTGCCGGATTCTTCAGGGCAACAGCATTGTGTTCGAGAGCAGCGGATTCCAGGTGGGCGGGTTTGATTTTGTCTCCTGCCTGGGCCTGGCCGTTGTGGCCTCCCTGGCCTCCCTGCTTCTCACCCGGCTGCTTCGAAGAATGCACCATGTATCGGAACGGGTGCCGGTTCCCCTGTGGCTCAGGGCGGCCATCGGGGGATGTGCCGTCGGCCTTCTGGGTTTTGCCGTGCCTGAAGTCCTCGGTGAGGGGTACCACTCCATACACGCCATGATACAGGGGGTGTTCAAGTCCGGTTTGACCCTTGCCGCCATTGCCTTTTTTGCCAAGATTCTGGCCACTTCCCTGACCCTCGGCTGGGGCGGGTCCGGGGGGATTTTTGCCCCCTGCCTGGTGATCGGCAGCTTTGCCGGGCTTGTCTTTCACCGGTTTTTCACCTTTTTCTTTCCTTCCATGATCACGGCCAGCGAGGGCTGTTTTGCCCTTCTCGGCATGGCCGGCATGATCAGCGGTATTCTCCAGGCCCCGTTGACCGGTATCTTTCTGATTCTTGAAATAACCGGCAGCTACGAGGTAATGCTGCCCCTCATCGTGGTTTCCGCCATCTCCACCACCATCACCCACTATTTTGAACCGGCCTCTTTTTACATGAAGGATCTGGCCGAACGGGGAGAGCTGCTGCGGCCCGGTACCGACCTGAGGGTCCTGGCCGATATCAGTATCCGTGAGGTGGTGGAAAAGGACTGTATCTCTGTGCATCCGGGCATGCTGCTGAGGGAGTTCCTCCACACGGTAAAGCGGTCCACCAGGTCTTATTTTCCAGTGGAGGATGAAAAAACAGGGGAGTTTCTCGGCATGGTGCTCTTCGACCATGTCAGGCCCTATCTGTTTAACACGGTGATGTACGATACCGTTTTTGTGGACCAGGTCATGGATGCCCATCCTGAAACCGTCCATTACGATGATGATCTGTCAGAGGTGCTGCGGCGAATGGACGCAAAAAAGTGTTTTTCCATGCCCGTGGTGTCAAACAACCGCTTTGTGGGCATGGTGTCCAAGGCAACTCTGCTTGACAAATACAGAGATGAACTCAACGTGCAAACTGCCCATGCTATTTAGTGGCTGAACGAAAAACCCGTGTTTGGACGAAAACGTGGCCAGCTGCAAGGCGCAAAAAAGTTTGAAACCGGAGTGTACTCAAGTACATGAGGATTCAAACTTGTACAGCAACGCAGCAGATGGGTGGGTTTTCCTTCAAACACTATTTAGGAGGAATTATGGAAACCACACTCTTTCATGTGTTCAGAAATACGCCCCTTGGACGGGAAATCTTTATGCAGTCCCTCTACTTCTGCAGACAGGCAAATGCTTCCATCGTTGTCTATCTGCCGGAATACACAAAATTTCTCATGTACTACGAGAACGACGTGGTCCAGGTGGACCTGGATGATTCGTACCTGACAATGCCGGACACAGCAAAAAAACATGCAAGGCAGCTGGCAGACGACAGCGGCATCACACCACGGTTCATAGAGCCAAAAAATTTTACCGCTTCAACCCTGCCGGATATTCCCGTTGACTTTGATTTCATGTGCTGCCCCCGGAGCATCTCCGATCTTTCCAGCAAGATCAGCCTTGGCCATATCGGTCCCAAAGTACGGCGGATCATCAATGCGGCACGGTTTCCCGTGCTCATGCCAAGTGCTCTTTTCAAGGAGTGGGAAAGCATTGTCGTGTTTTTCGGGGGATCTGCCAATGCGGTAAAGGCTCTGAAGCTGGGGCTGCTGCTGAGCCGGCTGAGCAATAAGCCCCTGGATCTGTTCACCCAGGCCGGCAGGCGCTCAAAAGAAGATTTCCAGGAGATCCTGGAGCAGAAAAATCTTGACAAAGAGGTGGAAGAACAGGCTCGCGACTGGCATTTTTTCACCGAGGGGAAATTTAAGCACAATCTTTACCAGGTGCCCCACAACGCCCTGGTTGTTCTGGGGGCTTATGGTCACGGGGTGGTCAAGGATGTCCTCTTCGGCAGCACCATGGAGATTGTGCAGTCAACCCTGCCCAACACCATGCTCATTGCCGGGCCCAATTATGTTGTTAAGCAGTAGGGGAACATCCAAAACAATAAACTACAAGTGACTGGGTGCCTCTGCCTCGGCTCTGAGTTTTTCCATTTCCCGGGAAACGATGCGTTTAAGGGCCTTGCGGGGGACATCCTTTCGGATTCCCCGGCAAGAGCCGGCCATGGCCTCCCAGTTTTCCGGGTTGGTCTCAACGGCCTGGATAAAGGGCCACGCTCGGCACATATACGGTTTCACCGGGTGGATGGAGCAGTTTTGATCAAAAAATACGCATTTCCCATCCTCCCCCTGGGTGAGCACCTTTTTTGTTCCGGATCTGTCGCAATAGCGCCGGATAAAATCCTCTGGGGGGCAGTTTAGATAGCCGGCTATTCGTTCGATGTCGTTTTCTGTAACATAGGTGCCACCAAAACCGGTACAGCACTGGCCGCACTGGGTGCAGTGGAAAATATCATCCCCTGTTTGAAATTCAGAATCCATGTCTTCCTTCAAGAGCCCTCTGCATTGTTACCTGGTCCACATACTGGAGATCCCCTCCCATGGGAATTCCCGAAGCGATCCGGGTGATTTTTATGGTTTGGTGTTCAAGGTTGTCTGAAATGTACGAGGCGGTTGCTTCTCCCTCAACATCGGTCCCCGTGGCAATGATGATCTCGTCGGTCTGTTTTCTGGCTGCCCTGGCAAACAGCTCCCTGAGTCTGATCTCGTCGGGCCCGATGCCGTCCATGGGGGAGAGGGCTCCTCCCAGGATGTGGTAAACCCCGGAAAAAGCACCGGACTTTTCAATGGCAGCCATGTCAGCAGGGTTTTCCACCACACAGATCACCGAGTGGTTCCGCGATGGGCTGCGGCAGATCTTGCACCTCTCCTGGTCACTCAAGGCAAAGCAGGTGGCACAGAGCTTCACCTTGGCCTTTAATTTGAGGATGTCCGATGCAAGCTTGGCTGCTTCGGATTCAGGAGCATGGAGGATATGGAGGGATAGGCGCTCAGCCGTTTTCCTCCCGATGCCGGGCAGACGGGAAAGGCTCTGTATCAGATTGAGAATCGACTCAGGGTACAGGTCCACTTGATTGTCTACATTCCAGGAAGGTTCATGCCGCCGGTGATTTTGCTCATTTCACCGGAAACCATTTCCTGGGACTTGTTCAGGGCGTCGTTGACGGCTGCCATTACCAGGTCCTGGAGCATTTCGATGTCTTCCGGGTCCACAATTTCCTTTTCCAGGGTGATGGATTCTATCTTCTGACCGCCGTTGGCAATCACCTTGACCATGCCCCCTCCGGCGCTGGCTTCCACGGTTTGTGTGGCAAGCTCTTCCTGCATTTTCATCATTTTTTTCTGCATCTTCTGCGCCTGTTTCATCATGCCGCCCATGTTTTTCATTGTATCATTCCTTTATATTGACAATACTGCCGTTAAATATCTTCACTGCAGCGGTAATCACAGGGTGGTTTAACACTTCCTGTTTTTTTTTTGCAGGGGTTTTTCCGTTTTTCGTCTGTTTGTTCTGGCCCCTGGGTGTTTTGTCGATGATGTTCAACCGGATCTTTTTTTCAAAATAGGTGTTGCAGATCGCCTCCAGCTCGTTTCGTTTGGTTTCCACCCTGGACATCTCAAAAGATGTGCCGTGAAGTTCAAAAGTCAAGGTTTCCCGGGAAATTTCTTTAAAATCTGCCTTGTGCAGGATCGCCGACAGAAAGGGCAGGGATTCCCCTACCCGGGAGACAAAACCGCTCCAGCTCTTTGCCGTGTCAGGGACCCCGGCCGGTTCCGGCGGTGGGGGGGATCTCCTGCTCAGGTCGGGGGGCCGGGCCGCCGGGTCGTGAACCTCTGGTTCC
>DATFJZ010000113.1:0-4205 GCA_035268945.1 Desulfobacteraceae bacterium
CGGGGATTTAAAGGGGATTTTAAACACCTTTGTTCACCAGCTCTTTGATGAAAATATATCCCTGCGCTTCCGGCCCAGCTATTTTCCCTTTACCGAGCCCAGTGCCGAGGTGGACATCCAGTGCGTCAGCTGCCGGGGAGAGGGGTGTCGCATCTGCTCCAGGACCGGCTGGCTTGAAGTCCTCGGTGCCGGTATGGTTCATCCGGCTGTTTTTGAAAATGTGGCCTACGATACAGACAAGTATTCGGGTTTTGCCTTTGGCATGGGTATAGAACGCCTTGCCATGTTGAAATACGGCATTGACGACCTGAGGAAGTTTTTTGAAAATGACATGCGTTTTTTAAGGCAGTTTTGATATGAAAGTGAGTTTGAGCTGGTTAAACGAGTATACCGCTATTGATTCCGATCCCCAGGAGCTGGCAAGCCGGCTCACCATGGCAGGTCTGGAGGTGGAATCTTTTACACAGATTTACGATTACCTCGACCGGGTTGTGGTGGGACGTGTGGAGCAGGTCTCCGGCCATCCCAAGGCGGACAGGCTCAGCTGCTGCCGGGTGAATGTCGGTGACAGGGTGGTGGACATCGTTTGTGGTGCCCCCAATGTTGCAGAGGGGATGACCTATCCCTGTGCATTGCCCGGAGCTGTTCTGCCCGGTGATTTCAAGATCAAGAAAAGCAAGCTTCGAGGAGAGGTTTCCGAGGGGATGCTCTGCAGCGGTGCTGAACTGCGGCTCGATTCCGATGCCGCCGGCATTATGCCCCTTGATCCGGATCTTGCCCCGGGAACCCCTTTGGCAGATGCCATGGAGCTGTCGGACTACCTCTTTGAGATTGATCTGACGCCCAATCGCCCCGACTGCCTCTCCATGATCGGTGTTGCCCGGGAGGCTGCTGTTTTCCAGAAAAATCCGGTTCCTCCTGTGTTGCCTGGGGTTTCCCTCCCCGCTGGTGACGATGAAAACGGGTCCATCCACGATGCCGTGGCGGTTGAGATCCTCGATCCAGACCTCTGCCCCAGGTATTCAGCAGGGCTCCTGGTGGATGTGGCGGTAAAACCGTCTCCGTTCTGGCTGAAACAGAGGCTGGAATCCGTTGGCATGACCCCGGTGAACAACATTGTGGACGTGACCAATTTCGTCATGCTTGAGACTGGACAGCCCCTCCACGCCTTTGATTACGACCTGATTGTCAAACGAAGAATCGAGGTGAAAAGGGCCGGCTCTCCCCTGGAATTCACAACCCTGGATGGGAAAGAGCACACGCTTGATCCGGATACCCTGATGATCTGTGACGGTGAGAAGCCCGTTGCCATTGCCGGTGTCATGGGTGGGGTCAACTCTGAAATTTCCAGCACCACCACCCGGGTGCTGGTGGAAAGTGCCTGCTTTAACGCTGTGTCCGTTAGAAAGGCGGCCAAAAAATCCGGTATTGCCACGGATGCCTCCCACCGGTTTGAGAGGGGAGTGGACCCCCTTGGTACCAGGGATGCCCTGGTCCGGGCAATGGCTCTCATGGTGGAGGTTTCCGGGGCTTCGGCGGTAAAAGATCTGGTCGACAATCAGCCCGTGCCAGCAGAGACCCTGGTGATTGACGTCGACCCTGATCAGGTGAACCGTCGCCTTGGAACGACGCTTGCGCCGTCAGAAATCCAGGCGCTTCTCCGATCCGTCGCCTTCCAGGTGACCCCCGGGGAAAACAACTCCCTGGTGGTGGAAGTTCCCTCTTTCCGGGTGGATGTTACCCGGCCCGAGGACATCTTTGAGGAGGTTGCACGGCTTTTCGGGTATGACAATATCAAAACCACCTTTCCGGCAATTCCCGCCAGGAGGGAAACGCTCGCTTTGGAAATCCATTTCCGGGACAGGGTAAAGGAGATCATGACAGGTTTCGGGTTTACCGAGGCGGTGAACTACAGCTTTACCGCTGCCGATGTTTGTGATCAGCTGGCCCTTGCCCCGGAGGATCCGCGCCGGTCCCATGAGGTGATCCTGAACCCCATTTCCGAGGAGCTCTCCGTGCTGCGAAGCTCCCTGGTTCCCGGACTTCTGATGAACATGCGGCAGAACTGTTCCAAACAGATGGAAGATCTCAGATTGTTTGAGATCGGCAAGGTCTTTTTTGCAAGGCAGGCGGGGGTCCAGCCCCTGGAACGGGAACGATTGGCCGGTATGTGGACAGGATCCGTCTCCCACACCTCGTGGTACGGCAAAAAAAGAGAATGTGATTTTTTTGATCTCAAGGGCGCTGTTGAGGGACTGTTTGACTCCCTTGGCATCGATGGCATAAGGTTTTCCAGGGCCCCGGAAACCGATTATCCCTATTTCACCAGGGGACAGGGTGCCGTGGTTGAAAAGGAAGGGGCCGCCATTGGAAGTCTTGGCCGGATCCATGCGGCGGTGCTCAAGCAGTTCAGCCTCAAGCAGGATGCCTTTGTTTTTGACATGGACATGGATGCCCTCATTGAACTTCTGCCGGCGGAGCTGACAGCTCGCTCTCTTCCAAAGTTTCCTTCCATTTCACGGGATATCACCATTATTGTTGATTCTTCGGTTGAGGCCGGAGCCGTCGGGGCTGAAATCAAAAAGCTGATGGACCGGGAAGATCTCATCGAAGACTGTTTTCTCTTTGACCTTTACCAGGGAGAATCCCTTGGCAGAGGAAAAAAATCCCTTTCCTTTCGGGTGGTGTACCGATCCTCTGAAAAAACCCTGAAAGAGAAAAAAATCAAGGGGCTCCACGCCTGGGTTTCAAAGGTTTTGATGGAGCGGTTCGACGGTGATCTTCCCTCTTGATGGGGGCGGTTTCATCCCCCTTTCCCCCGGGTTATGCGGTGCATGGCCAGGGAGGTATCGGGGGAATGCAGATTTTTATTGACTTTCTTTTTTTTTTGTCTTATACTTTGCAATTGATATGCGGGCATAGCTCAGTTGGTAGAGTACAAGCTTCCCAAGCTTGGTGTCGCGAGTTCGAATCTCGTTGCCCGCTCCACTTCTTCCTGTTGACACGGGAACAGGGCAGGCATTGATTTGAGAGTATGAATAGTGAGAGTTGTACCTCTGAAAACGGGCTTTGCCCGTTTTTGTGTTTTTAGGGCAATGGGTTGTCCAGTGTAAGTTCAGGAGTTTTCATAAAGAGATGGCAGGAAAAATAACAGGGGATAAACATTCTATTGTTTCAAGAATAGAGGAGGTTGCAGCTCCTCTCTGTCTTGCAGAAAACATCGAGCTTGTTCATGTGGAACTGCTCAGCGGCCGTAATGACATGATTGTCAGGGTGTCCATCGACAAATCCGGTGGGGTTACCATTGATGATTGCGCTTTTATCAGCAGGCAGCTTGGGGACCTTCTTGATGTTCACCTGGATGAGATGGGGGGCTACCGGCTGGAAGTAGCGTCCCCCGGGCCGAAAAGACCGTTGAAAAAACAGGCTGATTATGAAAGGTTTCAGGGCTCCAGGGTGAAAATTGAACTTGTTGAACCCATCAATGGCCAGAAGAGATTTACGGGGATCCTTAATGGGTTCAAAAAGGGGCTTGTTGAACTTGCTGTGGACAGAGAAATTCGAAGTTTTCAGCTGGAACAGATCGGCAAGGCTCGACTTGCATAGAAAAGGGGCACATGGAGATCTATTATGCTTATTACAGATATTAAACGGGTCCTAGAGCAGGTAGGCCGTGAAAAAGGAATTAATACAGCTGTTCTCATAACCGCTCTGAAAGAGGCTGTTGAATCGGCGGCAAGAAAAAAACTCGGGGCCCGGGCTGATATTGAAGTGCACTACGAGGAAAAAACCGGCGAGGTGGAGGTTTTTCAGTTTAAAGAAGTGGTCGAATCGGTTGAGGATCCTGTGGTGGAACTGACACTGGAAGAGGGGCTGGATTACGATGCCGAGTGTGAGCTCGGTGACAGCCTCGGCATCAAGGTGGACACATCCATGTTTGGCAGGATAGCTGCCCAGTCGGCAAAGCAGGTCATTATCCAGCGGATGAAGGCGGCGGAACGGAATGCGGTGTACGAGAATTTCATCCATAAAAAGGGTGAGATCATCAACGGCATTGTCCAGCGCGTTGACCGTGGGAATATCATTGTCAACCTGGGCCAGGCAGAGGCTGTACTCAATTCAAGGGAACAGGTTTCCAGGGAGCACTACAAGCGGGGAGACCGGATCAGGGCGTATATATTGGATGTGCTGGAGGAGGCCAGGGG
>DATFJZ010000114.1:0-9171 GCA_035268945.1 Desulfobacteraceae bacterium
ATGTTGGGAAGGGTGGTGGTCTCCCCTTTGTGGTTCCTCAGTTTGAACTCTGTTTCGTTTTTCTCCATGATATAGTAGTCCGGCATCAGGGGGATCTTGCCGATGTTGGTGGCGATGACATGCATGGGCTGGGCAAGGCCCGTGGTGTGGCCCCGCAGGGCATCCCGGATAAGCTGTGACCCCTTTTCCACCGGTGTTCTGAAATGGTCAATGCCGGGAGCTGCCTCGCAGTAGAACACGTAATAGGGCTTGATCCTTACGGTGAGCAGTTTCTGGTGAAGTTCCCTGAAGGTCTCCACATCGTCATTGATCCCCTTGAGCAGTACCGCCTGGTTCCCCACATTGACCCCGCAGGAGAGGAGATCAAACACCGCCCTGGCAGTGGTTTCGGTGATCTCCTTCGGGTGGTTGCACTGGGTGTTGATCCAGATGGGCACCTTGTGGTATTTGCCAAGGACCTTCTTGAGTCCTTCTGTGATCCTCTGGGGAAGGACAATGGGGGTCCTCGTGCCGAACCGTATCATCTCGACATGGTCGATTTCCCTTATCTTTGTGATCAGTTGTTCGAGTTTCTCATCGGAGAGCAGAAAGGGGTCTCCCCCTGTGATCAAGATGTCCCTCACTTCACTGTGCTGGCGGATCCATTCGATCCCCTCATCCACATCAAACCTCAGTTTCAGGTCCTGGTCCACCACCAGCTCTTTTCGAAAGCAGTGGCGGCAGTAGTTGGCGCAGGTTTCAATCACGGTAAAGGCGACCCTGTCCTTGTACTGTCTGGCGATGCTGTCCGGTCTTTTTTCATCGGTGTCCCTGTTTTCCTTCCAGACCAGGTAATCCTTCATGCCGTATCTGTTCTCCTGTTCTTTCAGCGAGGGGATCACCTGTTTCCGGATAGGACAGTCCGGGTTGTCCCTGTCCATGAGCGAGGCGTAATAGGGGGTGGTTCCCCATTTGGTTTTCATTTCGTTCAACGCTTTTTCTTCTTCTGCACTGATGGTGATAAACTCTTTGAGTTTTTCCGGCGTATCAACAAACGCCTGCATCTGTTTTGTCCACTCTTCCATATTGATGTGTCCTTGTTGGTTTGGGGTTAGGGGTATTTTTATCAAAAACCTCTGTACACTTTACAGGATCTGTTCAAAAATGAGTACCCTTTTTTTATTTAAATAGGGGCTGAACGAAATCCCCGTGTTTGGATTGAAATTTGCCAGGTGTGGTGAATGTCAATTGAATTTTCTGCCGATATCTGTTAATCACCACAAGGGGTACTTATTACCCTTGGTGCCGGGCTTGATCATAACATCGGCGTAAAGTCACCCAACACCGAAAGTTGCGTCACAAAAATGTTTGTAAACCACACAGATCAGGAGGGCATATGTTAATTTCCGTTAAAACCAGTGCAAAGACCCAGATGATCGATATCACCTCCCAGGTTGAGAAGGCTGTCAAGGCCTCGGGAATAGAGAACGGGCTTGTCCATGTCTACTCCATGCACACCACAGCGGCGGTCACCATCAATGAGAATGCCGATCCCTCCGTTGAAACGGACATTTTAAACACCATCAACCGCATGGTTCCCTGGGATGACAATTACAAACACATGGAGGGCAATTCCGCGGCCCACATCAAGACCAGCCTGTTTGGCCCGTCCGAGCTGATCCCGTTGGAAAACGGAACCATGGTCCTTGGCACCTGGCAGGGCATTTATTTCTGCGATTTTGACGGACCGAGAAATCGCAAGGTCAATGTCAAAATAATGTCAACACCTTAACCTCATTCACTGGGGTTCTTAATGGTTCCATGTCAGATCTGGAGATAGTACATTGATACACTTTTTACTCTTGCTGGTGGCCCTGTTTGCCGGCATGCTTGCCCCCATCCAGGCGGGGCTCAACGGAAAGATGGGGCGGGCCATTGGCGATCCCTTTTATGCGGCCTTGATTTCCTTTGTGGTGGGGTCCCTGGTCCTTTTTTGCTACACCGTGGCCACCCGGGTCCATTTCGGCGCCATCCGCCATGCCGCAGACGTTCACTGGACGGTATGGCTGGCCGGCTCCCTGGGGGCCTTCTATGTCACTTCTGTCATCGTTCTGGCCCCAAGACTCGGCGCCACCCTGACCTTCAGTCTTGTGGTGGCCGGCCAGCTGATCATGGCCGTGTTCCTGGACCATTTCGGCCTCCTCGGGGTGCCGGTGCAGCATTTTACCTGGCAGCGTGCCGCGGGCATCGTTCTGATCACGGCAGGGGTTGTGCTCATCCGAAAATTTTAGCTGCGGTCCAGGCCTATTGGGCCTTTGGTGCAACGCTGTAGATGAGTCAAAGGGCAAGTAATTTCGTTCACTTTATAAAATTTGCGGTCCTTAGTTTCTTACCTCTGAATTTTGTGTCTTTTTGGCAAGAGAATCGGAAAACGTTTTAGGTTCTGGCTTGTCCAGGTTAGATGACCGGACAGAAGAGCCTAAGGCCGTCGGAAATAATAAGATCCACAATCGGGCTTGTCTTTTGCCCGTCTTCTGTGTTGCGCCCATGGCCACATATTAAAGCTTGAACCCTTCGACAACGGAATGGAGCCGCCTGCCGATGCGGGCGAGGCTGTCGGCACTGGCGTCGACCTTTAGCGCCTTGTCGGCAAGATCTTGGGTCACCTTGCTCACCTCCCCCACATCACTGGAAAATTTTCCCGTTGCCCTGGCATTTTCACTGATGTTGCGGTTGACATCATCGATGCCGCTGGAGGCCTGGCTGAGGTTCTCCACAATCTCTCCGGTGGCAGCTGACTGTTCTTCCACGGATGAAGCCACGAACAGGACGATCTCGTTCATTTCATTGATGATGGCGATGATCTCCTTGAGCTCGCCGGAGGTTTTCAGGGAGGCCTCCTGGATGCCGCCGATCTTCTCCTTGATGTCGTCGGTGGCCTTTGCCGTCTGGTTTGCCAGGTGCTTGATCTCCTCGGCAACCACTCCGAAGCCCTTGCCTGCCTTTCCTGCCCTTGCCGCTTCAATGGTGGCGTTCAAAGCCAGCAGATTGGTCTGGGCGGAGATGTCGGTGATGGTTTCCACGACCACACCGATTTTTCGGGCTGAACTGCCAAGGTCCTCGATCCTTTCAGAGGCGGAACTGCCCTGGTTAACCCCCTTTTCCACAATATCCCTGGCCTTTGAGGAGCTCTTTGAAATCTCCTGGATGGTTGTCTCCATCTCTTCGACGGAGGAGGCAACCCTGTTGAGGTTTGTGGAGGCCTGTTCCGATGCTGCGGCAACGGAGTTCATGTTCGAGCTCATGCTGCTGGAGGCCTCTGCCAGCTCGCCTGCGGTACGGGTGGCGATTTTTGTGCCCTGGCTCATGGCCGAGGAGATGTCGGTCAACTCCTCCGAGGCACTGCCAAGCTGTTTTGTGTCGGAGACAATGCTGCCAACGATCTCTCTGAGGCTGGTAATCATGTTGTTCAAGGCTGCGGCAAGGATGCCGATTTCATCCTTTCGGTCCAGATTGATGCTGCCGGTGAGGTCTCCGCCTGCCATCCTTCCGGCAAGGTTTGAACTGGCCGCCAGGGGTTTTGTAATGGAACGGACAATGAACGAGACTAAAACAGACATCACCGTGACAACCACCAGGGCAATCACGGCGGCGGCCGTGTTGATGGTTTTTATTTTTTCTTCAGCCGCCTTGATTCTTTTTTCTGCCATGTTTCTGGATTTGACAGCGATATCCACCACAACAGGCTCGATGGTGTTTACGATGGCCTGCATCTTTTCTCCCAGCTGCATGATCCGGCCGTTCTCCCGGACAAAGGCATCAAACGCCTCCCTGTAAGTGTTGATGACTCCCAGCACCTCGTCTTTTCTCTGGGAAGGAAGGGCCGAGTCTTCAAAGATTGCGGCAAGGGTGTCCAGCCTGGCCCTTGTTTCGCCGGCAAGGATACTGTCGTGGGTGATGAGGTATCGTTTTTCGGCCTGCCTCACCTCCAGAACCCCCACCTGGGCCTGGGGTACATAAAACATCTTGATCTCCTGGAGAAGGTTTTTCTTGTAGCTGCCGATCTGGTCCCTGATGATGGCCCGCATGGAAGGGTCTGCCGTGAACGCCTCTTTCAGCCATTTCAGATATTCTTCCAGGCGAAATCCGATGGCCTGTCGGGTGTCATCGGCCATTCTGCCGGTGGAAAAGGCCTGTTCTGCTTTGGCAATGGCCCCTTTGACCTGTTCTAAGTGTTCCCGGC
Source organism: Desulfobacteraceae bacterium (assembly GCA_035268945.1). Lineage (GTDB taxonomy): Bacteria > Desulfobacterota > Desulfobacteria > Desulfobacterales > Desulfobacteraceae > DATFJZ01. The sequence continues at coordinate 4,223 of DATFJZ010000114.1, forward strand.
TGTCAACGGCAAAGTAAAGGTCAGCGCTGTCCAGAAGATCGAGAACGGAAAAGAAAAATGAGGTCATGGCAAATCGGCTGGCCCTCTCTTCCAGGGTTGTCGCTGCCTCTCCGAATTTGCCCCTCAGCCCCTCGGTCCGGTCCAGTCCCATGGTCCTGTAAGATGCCACCATCCGGGAAAAGAGGGTTTTGTACTCCCGGGAAAGCTGCTGGATCTTTTTGGCAGGCAGGGCGATGGCGCTCATTTCATCGCCGGCAAGACGGGTTATCCTTTGGGCCGTCTGCTGGAGAAGATCGACGTTTTTGTTAAAGGCCTCCACCCGGGTCAACTCCCTCTTTTTCGAAAAGGCCTGCTCACTGTTCCGGCACAGGGCAAGGTGAAGGGAGACCCGGGACGAGAGATCGGAAATCGTCAAGTGCCGTTCGATGAGATCCTGGTAGCTCTCTTTGGTCATGTCGGCGGAGAATTTGTACATGAAAATCACCGTGATGAAGATCAGTATGGCAGCACCAAAGGTGACGGCGAATTTCAAGGTGATGTTGCTGTTTTTCCAGGAAAATTTTCTTTCAGCCATGGTGCCTCCACATCGAGGATAAGGTTGTGCTGTTCTGGTGTCAGACCTGCACTATTGCACTTTCCGGCAGGGGACAAGGTGTACAAGGTGGTGCCTGTCACTGATACTTGTAGCACTGCCACACGGTTTATTCAAGGGATTGCCGACCGTTCAGCGGCAGTGGTGATCATCTCCAGGGTTTCTCAGGCCTTTTCCCTTTTCCAGAAAAGTAGGATATCCTTCATATGAACCCTAAAGTGTTGAATGTCAAGCATGTTATCGTATTTATATCTGGAGGACTCAACTTTCGGTGTTGGGTGATTTTATTTATATTTAGAGGCGATTGAAAAACAGAAAGGCAGCGTCAACAGCGAGGACCCAGTCGGGAAAAGGTGAATCGGGGAAGTGACCCGGCCGGCAAAAAAACCGGGTCGTGGAGGTGAGTAAGCAGGGGATGGATCCGTTTGCCACCCAGAGGGATTTGGCAAGTTTGCCTGTTCATGGCTGTTATATGAAACGGTTCCGGTCCGGTACTCCCGGCTACTGATTCGGCGCCTGGGTTTCAGCTTTTTTAACGACATTGTCGATGGCTGACTCCTGGTACGTGGACAGGATGGCGGGTTGTGTCTCATCAATCATGGTAACGGCCTTTTCCAGGGCTTTGTCCCGAATGGTTTTTGACCCTTTGCTCTCCCAGGCCTGCCAGTTGTCGTGGTCAAAGAGATTTGAGTGCCACAGCTCGGTCTTGAATCGCTTGAATGTGTGGGGATTGCCCAGGAAGTTGCCCCCCGGGCCCACCTGTTTCATCACCTCAAAGGCCATGGCATCGTCATTGGTTTCAAGCTTTCTGCCGGCATGGCGGATAAAGGCCATGCAGTCGTTGCAGAAGACCATGTCCGGGTAGTCCACCACCATGTCCGTGTCCAGCTGCATGGCGTCCATGATATCGGCCTTCAACGATGTCAGGGTGCCCACCATGCCGGTTTCAAAGCCGGCCTGGGCGTCCAGCACCTTTGAGTCCCTCAGCATTGACGGCATTCTCACGGGAAGATCCAGCCAGAGGCCCATTTCTGCCATGGCAACCTTCATCACGGCAAACTCGGGACCTGCCATGGAGATGTTGGATGTCTTCATGTTCATACCCCGGGCAAAGCTGGTGTACACCAGTGGGGCACCGGGGTTGATCAGCTGGGAGAGGGTGATACAGGCCAGTATCTCCGCATGGGCCTGGGCAAGGGTAGCGGGGATGGTGATGGGAGAGGTATTGCCCAGGATGGGGCCGGAGCTGAGCATGATGGGGATGTTGTGCCGGTTCATCTCCATCATCGCTTCAAGGGATTCGGTATCCATGCCCAGGGGGGGCAGGGTCAGCACCCAGCCGGAGATGTGGGGCCGCCGTAAAAAGGCCTCCCTGCCGCCGGCGGCAATGGCACCCATTTCGATGGCATCCTTGACCCCGTCGTAACCCAGCACACCGCCGGTGATATGCTTTGTGGTGTTTTTAAGACAGGTGGCCCATGTGTACCAGTCGCACACACGGTGGTCCACATCCTGGGGGGTGACAGGTCCGCCGTTGACCTTGATATGTTCCAGCCGGTCTGCCATGGAAACCAGGCTGGCAAGGTCCTTGTCCGTTGCCGGCCGCTTTTCACCGGAACGGGGATCAATGACGCTGGTTGCCATGGTCATGCAGGAGAGACCGGGGTCGTGGGAGTCAAAACCGATGTCCTTTTCAGGATCAAGGCCGAACAGGGTCATCTCGTTGCGTTTTTGAGTGGTTTTCAGGGCCTGGTTGACAAGGGATTCGCTGATCCGCACGGTGTTGTTGTCTATGTCGGCCCCGGCTTTTTCAAACACCGACAGCGCTTCCCCGGCGGGAAACAGCATGCCGATGTCACTGAGGATTTTTAACGCGTTCTCGTGGATGGTCTGGATTTCCGCCTGGGATAAAAAGGTGACGTCAAGTTTCATACGTTCTCCTCCGTGCATTGGGCAATGGCTCTTTTGACAAGGGTGGCGGCAACGTCCCTGCGGTAATTTCCGCTGGCCCTCAGATCGGTGATGGGGGAGATCTCCTCTGACACCAGGGCCGCACACCGGTGGATCACCTCCGGATCGAGGCGTTTGCCCTCCAGGAAGGCTTCGGCCTTGTCAATCCGTATGGGGGTGGGGGCCACCGAACCCATGGCGATGTTTGCGTTTCGGCACACCCCGTTTTCCAGGGTGATGCGTACAGCTGTTGACACAATGGAGATGATAACCGCTGTTCGGTTGCCGATTTTTTTAAAACAGGCCGTTTCGTTTTTTTCCATGGCAGGAAACGAAATGCGGGTCATCACCTGGTTGCCGGCCAGGGTATTTTGACCGGGGCCCGTGAGGAAATCCTTGAGCAGTATCTCTTCTTCTCCGTCGGGACCGGCCAGGGTCACCCGGGCATCCAGCACCAGAAGGGCCGGGATGGTATCCCCCGCCGGTGACGACATGCAGATATTGCCGCCGATGGTGGCCGTGTTTCTCACCTGCCAGGATCCCATGGTGGCGACGGCCCGGGCAAGCACCGGTGCCTTTTCCTGGATCTCAGGGGATTCCAGGAGCTGTGTCAGGCGGGTACAGGCACCGATGTGCACCATTCCCCCCTGTTGTTCAATGTGATTGAATGCCTTGATTTTCTTGATATCGATAATCGTTACATCTTCGTCAAATGACCATCGTCCGGTCCTCACCGCCGGAATGAAATCCGTGCATCCGGCAACGATCCTGAAGGGCCTGGCAGCATCTGATAAAAGCGGCAAGAGTTGTTCAACGCTTTCAGGGGCATGGTATACCATGTCCGGCAGAGACCTGGATCCTATAAAATTTTTCATCGTTTACACCTTTCCTAAATCATGTAAAAGGGAGGCGTGATCATCACCTGGCCAAATCTGCTGGTTCCATGGCCGTCAGCGATGATCAAGGCCTGAAAGTGGGGTTACCACCAGTCTCCTGCATCCTTGTTCTGTTTGGCTTTCTTCACCGCCTTGACAATATTGACATACCCGGTACACCGGCAGAGGTTTCCCTGGAGGCTTTCTCTGATGGTTTCGTCGGTAAGCTCAATGCCGTCGGAACCGTTGATAAGGGCATAGGCGGTCATCAGCATGCCCGGGGTGCAGAATCCGCACTGGATCCCCAGTTCGTCGGTAAACGCCTTCATCATGGGGTGGGGCTCGTTGTTTCGAATCAGTCCCTCGGTGGTCATGACAGAAGCGCCCTGCACGGACACGGCAAGGACCAGGCAGCTGTTCACCGGTTCATTGTTCACCAGGACGGTGCATGCGCCGCATTCCCCTTCTTCACAGCTTCGGTGGACACTCTGGAGACTGGCGCTGTTTCGCAGCACATGAAGAAGGGTTTCGTTGGCATCCACGGCCAGTTCCACGGGGTCGCCGTTGATGGTAAGGTTGAGGGGGATTTTCATATCAGGCTTCTCCATTTTTTTTACGCTGGGTTTCAAGTATCCATTGCCTCACCTTTTCAGGGGTTGCCGGGGAATCGTTTACCTGGATGCCGAAACTGGACAGGGCATCCTCCAAGGCATCCAGGATCACCGCCTTGCTGCCGATGATGGGGGCTTCCCCCATGCCTTTGCTCCCCGTTTCGGAGAAGGGCGAGGGGGTTTCCAGGTGGGCGATCTCAATATCCGGTGCTTCAACGGATGTGGGAATAAAGTAGTTGGAAAAAGAGGTGTTGAGCAGCCGGGAATTGTCATCATAATCCAGGCTTTCGTACAGCGCCTCGCCAATGCCCTGCATGATGCCGCCGTGGATCTGGCCGTCAATCACCTGGCGGTTGATGATGGTGCCGGCATCGTGGACATGGACATACTTGACAATGTCGGTGACACCGGTGTCCACATCCACTTCCACCACGGCAATGTCCGCAGAGACACAGAACGAGGTGTAGGAAGAACCGGTTTCCGGGGTGGTGGGACTGTACCAGGTGGCCGTTACATCGAGGAGATGGTCGTGATTCTTCAATATTTCAGGGTCAAGGCCCCTGGGGCCGGGAAAGAAGAACACCTTGTCGGCAAGTTCCCTGTAGCTGAGCCGGTTTTCCGGGTGGGATGCGGAAAAGACGAAACCATCGGCCATGTCCACATCCGACTGTTCCACCTTGAGCAGGCCTGCGGCGCACTGGACCACTTTTTTGCGCAGCAGCTTTGCCGCCTTGGCAACGGCGCTTGCCGGGTAGACAGCGCCTCTGCTGGACAGGGGCCCCTGGCCGATGTAATCCGAGGTCACCTTCTTGACGTGGATGTGGGCCAGGTCCATGCCGAGGATGTCACCGGCAATGGTGGCGTGGCTGATCTCCACCCCCTGGCCGATTTCGGTGCGGTCGCTGTGCACCTCGACACTGC
>DATFJZ010000115.1:0-12639 GCA_035268945.1 Desulfobacteraceae bacterium
GCCACGGTCGGGGTGAATTTTCTGGATCCGGAAGGCAAACTTGGCCTCAATCCAGAGGTGCTGAAAAAGGTCTTTTCCCAGCCCCAGGCCATCCACTGGAACAATCTCTATCCGGACATCGAGAAGCTGGACACGATTCAGCGGTACATGCACGATGTCATGGAGATCGGCAAGACCATTGATCTTGAGAAGTTTGTCCATCTCGATTTTGCCAATGAGGCCTGCAGGGGGTGATGGGTTGTGGACCAACCGGTTCAGGGTTATGTCGGGGATGACGTTTTGTCAGGCTCCACGCATTTTACTAAAATTATCCCGTTGACAAGGCAAAAATGCAATAGGCAAGCCTGATGGCTTAATTACGGCCTAGTTTAACCATATTTCTGGAGGATTCTTATGAAAGTAACAGATCCAGGTGTTATCAAGACAGGTGAAAAAGAGTTGATAGATGCGGTCAAGCAGGATCTTGACTGGGATGCGGTGAAACAGATCGTTACAAAACGGATCAGCATGGCCTCCCTTGAAGCCGGGGACGGGGAAATTGTTGTCCACAACAACCAGATTGCCTTTAAGGTGGCCCTGGAACTCAATATGCCGTTGAGCCTTCTCTTTGACAGGGATGGCAACTACATTGATGACCAGGAGAGGAGAGAAGAGCCGGAAACAAACGCGGAACAGGAAGACCTACCACCAGCCGCCCAGGTCGAAGAGCCAGGAGCAGAAAACGGTGTGGATACGCCACCTCTCCCGGCAGTTGATGAAGAAACAGACCTGTCAGGTGGGGATGACCCGGGCCGGGAAGGTGAGGATGCTGATCCGGCTGGGCTGGAATTAGACGGTGCCGGCAGTGATCTGGAACAGGACCTTGACAGCCTGGATGATGACCTGGACGAGTTTGACCTGTCAGACTTTGAGGATGAAGATCTGGACGAGGATATTGACGATATTTTAAAGGAGAGCAAGGAGTTCTGGGACCAGAAAAAAGAGGAGTAGCGCTGCTGCTGCCTGCTGTTTCCCCTGGACCCGGGTGTTGTTATGTCAGATTTTCATTCGTACACAAACGTCAAGGCACTGGGACTGACGTCCGGTGGTCTTGACAGTATTCTTGCCGCCCTGGTTTTACAGGAACAGGGAATTGATGTGACCTGGGTCAGCTTCAAGACCCCTTTTTTTTCCCCGGAAGAGGCTGTCAAGGCGGCTGAACGTAACGGCATTCCCTTGAAGGTGGTTGATATCACCGACGATTACATGCCCATGCTGGAGAATCCCAGGGGAGGTTACGGAAAAAACATGAACCCCTGCATGGACTGCCATGCGCTGATGTTTGCCAGGGCAGGGGAGATCATGAACCAGGAGGGGTTTGATTTTCTCTTCAGCGGTGAGGTGGCCGGGCAGCGTCCCATGTCCCAGACCAAAAATGCCATGCGGTACGTGGCAAAAAACTCCGGATTTGACGGGTTTATCCTCCGTCCCCTCAGTGCCCGGCTCCTTCCCCCCTCCTTTGCCGAAGAGCAGGGGCTTGTGGACCGGGAGAAGCTCTGTGCTCTTTCAGGCCGTTCCAGGAAGCCCCAGCTGGCCCTGGCAGAGCGGTTTGGGGTCAAGGTGTTTCCAGCCCCTGCCGGCGGCTGCCTTTTGACGGACAAGGGGTTTTCCGCCAGGCTGAAGGATCTGATGCAGGTCCAGAAGAGTTACGAGACAAGGGAGCTTTATCTTCTCAGGCACGGCCGCCACCTGAGGCTGGACAGCAGTACAAAGGCCGTTGCCGGTCGGTCAAAACAGGACAATGAGAATATTTTGACCTGTTACCGGGAAAAAGAGGACCTTCTCATTCATCACGCCTCCCTTCCCGGCCCGGTGGTGTTGATTCCCCGGGGGGCGGGAAAAGAGGCCGATCTGGTGAAAAAAGCGGCGGCCATCTGCGCCGGTTACACAAAAACGGAGCCCGGCGATTCGGCTGTGATGCGGATCATCTCTGCCGCCGGCAGTGACACCATCACGGTCTCCGCCGTTGACCCGGCTGCTGTGCAGACCCTGATGATCTGATGTTTCCCTTGATCATCACGGCGGCCATGCCGCGTAGGGGGCAGGCCTGGTCCAGGAACCAGGAATCTGGACCGAAATGATGATCAATCCCCGAGTTTTCCCTTGAGTTGACCGCAGGCGGCCGAAATGTCGTCCCCCTTGCTTTTCCGGATGATGGCCGTCATCTGGCTGTCCAGGAGTATCTGAAGGAAATCGCTGATCGAAGCGTCGGAGGGCCGCTGGAATTCACTCTTTTCATGCTCGTTAAAGGGGATGATGTTCACCTTGGCCCGGATGGGGGCCAGCATCTTTACAAGGCGCCGGGCATCCTCCCTGGTGTCGTTGATCTCTTTTATCAGTATATACTCGAAGGTGATTCTGTTTCTCGGTTTTGTCTTAAATTCCTGGCACGCCTTTAACAGCTCTTTTATGGGGTGGCTTCTGTTGATGGGCATGAGCATGGAGCGGGTGGCATCTTCGGTGGCATTGAGGGACACGGCAAGGTTGGTGCTGGTGTCCCTGTTCAGCTGCCGGATCATGGGCACCAGGCCGCAGGTGGAGATGGTGACCCGCCTGGGGGAAAATTTGAGGCCGTAGTCACTGTCGGTGATGATCTCCAGGGATTTCACAACAGGGTCGTAGTTTGCCAAAGGTTCTCCCATTCCCATGAACACGATGTTGGACAGTGTGGCTGTTTCCATTCCCACCCGCTGTGCCAGAAGGTGGCCTGCATCCCTCACCTGGGAGACGATCTCGGCGGATGAGAGGTTGCGCTTGAACCCCTGCCTGGCGGTGAGGCAGAATCGGCAGCCCTGGGCGCACCCCACCTGGGAGGAGATGCAGAGGGTAAAACGCTTTTTCCCCGGGATAATCACCGCTTCAACGTGGTTGTTGTCTTTGAGCCGGAAAAGGAGCTTTTCCGTTCCGTCCCGGGACATTTCAGCGTTTTCAAGGACAAGTCGTGAAATGGAAAAATGGCTTTTCAGCTTTTCCCGCATGGCTTTGCCGATGTCTGTCATCCCGTCAAAGCTGTCCGCCTGACGCATGTAGAGCCACTTGAAAACCTGCCCGGCCCTGAAGGGCTTGATGTTGTTGGCTTCAAACCAGGTGGCGAGCTCCTGCCTTGAAAATTCCTTGATATCTTTCATTTTTTTTCCTGGTATCGGGGCGTCCCGATCTGTTGTTCTGTTCTTTTTTATAACATACATGGCAGAAACAGCTGCCACAACTAAGAATGGGTCGAAGACGCGGAGCCAACGCCGCCAACGGCAAGGCTCTGGAGAGCGTTTCTTATAAAGTCGAATTAGAGGCAGCCGATCCGGGTTTTGTCCGTAGCGGTTTTGAGCGGCAGCGGTCAGCATGGAGGCTGAAGGAGCTGCCGCTCACCTCGGAGCAGCCCATGGACGGGCTGCGGCAATAACGCAAATATGATCCTGCCGTGCCTGGCCGATGTGATGCTCAAACCCATTTTTTACTATACCACGATTGCCTTCCGTGGTAAACTGACAAAAAATCTGAACTGCAGCAATACGCCCGCAGTAATTCCAGCGATTCATGGCATAACCGGATGTTATGATCAAGGCCTGAAAAAGTGCAGCAATCCAGGCTTGACCCTGGTTTTTTTATGGGTGGCCGGTAACGTTGGAATTGCCCGTTGGGCTATAATCTTCTTGACTTATTGGGAAAATTATATTAGTTTTAACAATTTTAATTCATAGATAAAGTGGATTTGCATCCAGTTATGGTTTGTTTGTATGTTTGACAATTTAAGTGATAAGCTGAACTCTGCCTTTAAAAAGCTGAAAGGCCGCGGCACCCTCACCGAGAAGAATGTCGAGGAGGGGCTCAAGCAGGTGCGCATGGCCCTTCTTGAGGCGGATGTGAATTACAGGGTCGCTAAAAACGTTATTTCAGATATAAAGGAGAGGGCGCTGGGTCAGGAGGTGATGAAGAGCCTCTCGCCGGGCCAGCAGGTCATAAAGATTGTTTATGATGAATTCTCCCGGATGATGGGATCTTCCCATGAAGCGCTTGCCGTTGATGGGAAACCTCCCTCGTCGGTGATGCTTACCGGACTCCAGGGATCTGGTAAGACCACAACAGCGGGCAAACTGGCCCTTTATCTGAGAAAACAAGGCAAAAAGCCCTATCTGGTTCCGGTTGATGTTTACAGGCCTGCAGCCATTGATCAGCTGAAAAAGATCGGGAACCAGCTGGACCTTCCTGTGTTTCCTTCAACTCCTGACATGAAGCCGGTGGATATATGTGTTCAGGCCCAGAAAGCCGCCGCAGACCAGGGGTGTGATGTTCTGCTCATTGATACGGCCGGCCGGCTGCACATTGATGAAGGGCTCATGGCGGAACTCGGCAGCATCAAAAAGCAGATCAACCCGGCGGAGATCCTTCTGGTGGCCGATGCCATGACAGGTCAGGATGCTGTTAATATAGCCGTCTCTTTTGATGAAACCGTTGATCTCACCGGTGTTGTTTTGACCAAGATGGACGGCGATGCAAGGGGAGGGGCCGCCCTTTCCATCAAGGCGGTAACCGGCAAGCCCCTTAAATTTATCGGTGTTGGTGAAAAATCGACGGCCCTTGAACCGTTTCATCCGGAACGGATGGCGTCAAGGATACTGGGGATGGGGGACACCCTTTCGTTTATTGAGAAAGCCCAGGATGCCGTGGACCAGGACAAGGCTGAAGAGCTGGAGAAAAAACTCAAGAAAAATCAGTTTACACTGGAGGATTTCAGGGACCAGATGGCTTCGGTCAAGAAAATGGGCTCCATCCAGGATCTAATGGGCATGATTCCCGGGGTGAATAAGAAGCAGCTCAAGGGAATGAACATTGATGAGAAAGAATTTGTCAGGATCGAAGCGATTATCAATTCCATGACCCCTGAAGAGCGGCGAAATCACGGGATTATAAAGAGCAGCAGAAAAAAGCGGATTGCAGAGGGGAGTGGCTTGAGTGTCCAGGATGTCAACAAGCTTCTCAAGAGTTACACCCAGACAATGAAGATGGTTAAAAAATTTAACAAAGGCGGCATGCGTTCGTTAAAAGGCATGCTCCCATTTTAAGGATTCGGAGATGAAATAAGTTGAGCAGAAATAGCGCAGGGTTCCGGTCCATATACAAGGCGCATTAAAGGTTGCATACTCTAGGTATTCGGCCTTTGATGCAACGAAGTAGATGGGCCGGAAGACAAGCAATTTCGTTCAACTTATAAAATTTTCGATCCTAAGGAGAGAGAAGAAACATGGCAGTGAAAATCAGATTGGCAAGACGTGGAGCAAAGAAAAAGCCTTTTTACAGAATTGTGGCAGCTGATATTGAGTCTCCGAGGGACGGACGGTTCTTAGAGACCCTTGGTACCTATGATCCCATGCAGGAACCGGCAGCTGTTGAAATCAAAGAGGAGAGAATCCAGCACTGGATACACCAGGGCGCTGTCCCCACGACCACGGTAAAGAGTTTGCTTAAGAAAAAGGGCTTCAGTTCAAATCCAGCATGAAGGTTGTAGAATAACCCCATATTCTCAACACCTACTTAATAAGGAGGCGGAACTATGAAAGAGCTGATAAAATACATCGCACAGGCTTTGGTGGATAACCCTGACAGCGTGGAAGTTACAGAAGTAATCGGGAATCAGACTTCTGTTCTTGAGTTAAAGGTGGCAAAAGAGGATCTTGGGAAAGTCATTGGCAAACAGGGCAGATCTGCCCGGGCCATGAGAACAATTTTAAGTGCTGCGTCTGCAAAGATGAAAAAACGAACGGTTCTGGAGATTGTGGAGTAACAGAGGGAAGGAGAGCGGTTGTTTACCATTGGAAAAGTGACAGGGGTCCACGGTATCAAGGGCTTTGTCAAGGTTCACTCCTTTTCCCGGTCCCTGGAGTCCTTCAGCCCGGGGAAAACCCTCCGGCTTGGAGACGGGGAGGGACAGGGGGCTTGGTACACCATTGTGAAAGCATCTCCCCATAAAAAAGGGCTGCTGGTTCTGTTCAAAGGAGTGGACCGCAATCACGCCGAAACCCTTGTGGGAAAAGAGCTGCTGATGTCAAGATCCGATCTTCCCCAGCCGGAAGAGGGGGCCTATTACTGGCAGGACCTTGTCGGCCTTGTTGTCACAGACAAAACAAGGGGAATGATAGGGGTGGTTGACCATCTCTTTGCCACGGGCAGCAACGATGTTATTGTTGTCAAGGCCGGTGACAAAGAGACCCTGGTGCCGGCCCTGGCATGGGTTGTGATCGATGTTGATCTGGAGGGAAAAACCATGCTGGTGGATCTTCCCGAAGGGTTGTAGGTGTCTTGTGCCGGCCTTGATTTCGAGAATAGCTTCTTTTGCATCAGGCGGTATACCTGCTGTACGGCTGTTTTTGCCGGTGCGATCCTTACCCCAGGATTCAGAACAATGCGTGCAGGGGGCTTGATCATAACATCGGCCACCCCATCGGCCATCCGGGGGTGGGGTCAGGCCTGCGTTATTGATACTTTTGTTTAAATTTGTCTTTAAACACAGGGCTTTGACAAAAGAACAATAACGCAGGCCTGACCCCTTTGGCCCGCCAAATGTGACGAGTGGCCGATGTTATGATCAAGCCCAAAGATCACAGCAAAGGAGACTTTCAATGAACAACATTAAAAAACTAAACCATACAACTTGGGATTGCAAGTATCATCTGGTATGGATCCCAAAATATAGAAAAAAAATCATCTATGGCCAACTCAGAAAGTATCTGGGAGAAATATTCAGGGAATTGGCGTCGCATAAGGAATTAACCATCATTGAAGGGCATTTGATGGGAGATCATGTTCATATGCTGATATCGATACCCCCAAAGTATTCTGTATCTCAGGTCGTCGGATACATTAAGGGAAACAGTGCTATCCATATAGCTCGGACTTATGCTGGGAAACGTCGCAATTTTACCGGACAAAGTTTTTGGGCCAGGGGTTACTTCGTCTCAACAGTTGGTTGAGATGAAGAAACCGTGAAAAGGGGTTGATCATAAGATCGGCCACCGTTGCTACAAACAACGTAGGTCCACTGTAACTTGCTGTTTATCAAGCAAATCAGCACCTACATTTTCGGATACCCATTTTTTGGCCGAAGTTATGACCAACCCCCCGTGAAAACATACATTCAGAAACAAGAAACATTTGATAAAAAATTCGATCAGTTGGAGTTGTTTTAACCACCTTTAGGTGGTTCATGGTTTTTTGACCGCTTTGATCGGTTCACAATACAAGCCTCCGGCTTTGCCGGAGGTCATTGACTCTGACCCCATTTACATGACCCCATTTACACACTAATTTTACTCTGACCCCATTTATTTATATGCCCAGATATGCCTTTTTGACATCCTCGTTGGCCATGAGGTTTGCGCCGGTATCGGTCATGGTGATGGCCCCGGTCTCCATGACATACCCCCGGTCCGCCACCTTCAAGGCGAGGTTGGCGTTCTGTTCGACAAGAAAAATCGTGGTGTTGCTCTCCTTGTTGATCTTCTTGATGATGTCGAAAATCTGTTTGGTGATGATCGGGGCAAGGCCCAGGGAGGGTTCGTCCAGAAGCAGCAGTTCGGGTTTTGACATGATGGCCCTGGAGATGGCCAGCATCTGCTGCTCGCCGCCGCTGAGGGTTCCCCCGGCCTGGTGGCGCCGCTCGGCCAGAATGGGAAAGAGCTCAAAGATATAGTCCATGTCCTCTTTGATGCCCTCGGTGTCCTTTCGCAGAAAGGTCCCCATGTCAAGGTTCTCCAGCACCGTCAGATAGGGAAATATCCGCCGTCCTTCGGGAACCTGGCTGATGCCAAGGGCGACGATCCTGTCCGGGGCCATTCCCCGGATTGATTTTCCCTGGAAACGAATGTCCCCTTCACGGGCCGGCACAACACCGGAGATGGTCATGAGGGTGGTGGATTTGCCGGCGCCGTTGGCCCCGATGAGGGCGATGATCTCCCCCTGGGTCACCTCCATGCTGATATTTTTGAGGGCCTGGATCTTTCCGTAGTATGTGTTGATGTTCTCAAGCTTAAGCATCGATTTCCTCTCCCAGGTAGGCTTTGATCACAGCAGGATTGTTGCGGATATCCCCGGGTGAGCCCTCTCCGATCTTCTTGCCGTAATCCACCACATGGATGTTATCGGAAAGGCTCATCACCAGCTTCATGTCGTGCTCGATGAGGAGGATGGAGATGTTCTCCTCGTCCCTGATCTTGATGATCAAATCGTCCAGCCGCTGGGTCTCCTGGGGGTTCATTCCCGCTGCCGGCTCGTCCAGCAGCAGCAGAAAGGGGTCCGTTGCCATGGCCCGGGCGATCTCCAGCCGCCGCTGGGCGCCGTAGGGAAGGCTGGTGGCAAGATCGTCCACATACATCTCAAGACCGATTTTTTCGAGAATGGCATAGGACTTTTCCACGATGAGATTTTCCTCGGCCCTGGCCGCCTTTCCCCGGAAGATGGCCCCGAGCACCCCGGTTCGGGTCACGGGGTGGCAGCCGATCATCACATTCTCAAGGACGGTCATGGACGAGAAGAGGCGGATGTTCTGAAAGGTTCTGGCAAGCCCCTTTTTGGTCACCATATTGGGCTTGAGCCCGTTGATCCGTTCCTGCTCCTCCCCGTCCCGGGAGATGACCACATCGCCGGTGGTGGGCGTGTAAATGCCGGTGATGCAGTTGAAAAAGGTGGTCTTGCCGGCGCCGTTGGGACCGATCAATGCGGCGATCTCTCCGGCGCCAATGGAGATGTCAAGGCTGTCAATGGCCCGAAGACCGCCAAAGTCCATGCACATGTTTTTTACTTCAAGAATTGGTTTCATTGCTTTACCTGGAATATCCGGGCCTGGCTGTGCCAACACCCCTATGATTTTTCAAATTTGTATGTCTTGCGCACATTTTCGATCATGCCGCCGGGTCGAAACACCATCATCAGCACCAGCACGGCGCCGAAGATGATCATCCGGAACTCGGCAAAGGCCCGGAGGTATTCCGGCAGAAGGATCAGCAGTAGGGCGCCGCAGATAACGCCGGTGATCGACCCCATGCCGCCGAGGACAACGGTGCAGAGGATGATCACCGACTCCCATATGGTGAAGCTTGCAGGGTTGATGAACGAGGTCTTGGCCGCAAACACCACCCCGCCCATGCCGGCCCACATGGCGCCCAGGCCAAAGGCCCTGAGCTTTGTCTTTGCCTTGTCGATGCCCATGGCCTGACAGGCGATCTCATCGTCCTTCAAGGCAATCCAGGCCCGGCCGATGCGCGAGTCCTGGAGCCGGTTGATGACAAAGATGGTAAAGATTACCAGAACCACTATGATGTAGTAAAGATAGATGGTTGTGCCGTTGAGTGAGAGATCGGCCCCGAAAAACTGGGGTTTGGGAATATTGGCAATGCCGCTGGGGCCAAAGGAGAAGGCGTTCCAGTTTTCAAGCACCAGGCGGATGATCTCCCCGAACCCAAGGGTTACAATGGCAAGGTAGTCCCCCCGAAGCCGCAGCACCGGATACCCGAAAAGCACGCCGAAAAACAGGGCCAGCAATCCCCCCAGGGGGAGGGCAAGCCAGAAGATCAGTCCGTAATGGAAGTTGAGCAGGGCGTAGGAGTAGGCGCCCACGGCAAAAAAGGCCACATATCCAAGGTCCAGCAGCCCTGCCAGGCCGATGACGATGTTCAGCCCCAGACCCAGCATCACGTAGATCAACGCTGAAATCATGATACTGGTCTGGTACATGGAAAAAACGTGGGGAAAGGCCAGGGTAAAGAGGACGGCAGCCCCGACAATGGGGAAAAAGATCTTCTGGTTCAGTACCAGCCGCTGGAGCAGGGACAGCTGCTCCGTTTTCTCCTTTGCCGCCCCCATTTCCTTGCGCCGGATCAGGTACCGCCACAGCATGGAGAGGAAGAAAGCCCCCACCCCGACAAAGGCCATGTTGGCCCAGCGCCACTCCACAACATCCTCCACCGTATTGACCCGGATCACCATGATGGGAAAGGTAAGGAACATGAACCAGACAGATGCCAGAACCGATTTTTTTACTTCGTCTTTTGCAGTTATCATCATAAAAATCTTTTGTAAAATTTAAACTTTTTGGGTTTCAGATTTGCCCATGATGCCCGACGGCCGGAAGATCAGGATCAATACGAGGAACAGGAAGGCAAACACGTCCTCGTAGTCGCTGGAGATGTAGCCGGTAAAGAAACTCTCGGTCCACCCCAGGATCAACGAGCCCACCACGGCACCGGGTATGGAGCCGATGCCGCCGAGAACCGCGGCAACAAAGGCCTTGATGCCGGCAATGAACCCCATGTAAAAGTTGATCTGTCCGATGTGGGAGGCGATGAGCACCCCGCCGATGGCCGCCGTGGCCGATCCCACGATGAAGGTGACCGACACGACCCGGTTGACGTTGATCCCCAAAAGCGAGGCCATCACCTTATCCTGGGAGGTGGCCCGCATGGCCTTGCCGATCCGGGTGAATTTGATGAGGATGGTCAGCAGAATCATCACCGTCAGGGTGGTGATCAGTATCACAAGCTCCGGGGAGGTGAGCAGGTGGGCATAGGGCTCCCAGAACTCGAAATCGGGAATCAGGCTTGGAAAGGGCAGAAAGTCCGATGTCTGGGCCAGAAGCACATAGTTCTGGAGAAAGAGGGACATGCCGATGGCGCTGATCAGGGCCGACAGACGGGGGGCATTGGCATCCCGCAGGGGCTTGTAGGCGATCTTTTCGATGGTGAACCCGTAGGCGCTGGCGTAGATCACCGCCGCCGCAGCGGCAACGAGGATCACGGCCACATCGGGCAGGCCCATCATGGTCAACACGCTGGAGATGATAAGGGCGGTAAAGGCGCCGATCATGTAAATCTCACCATGGGCAAAGTTGATCAGCTCGATGATGCCGTAAACCATGGTATAGCCAAGGGCGATGAGGGCGTATATGCTTCCCCTGGTCAGTCCCCCCAAAAAAAGGTATGTAAAATAGTCAAAATCCATATGAACCTGCTTTTCTTCCTGCCCTGTTCAGGCCTTTTGAAATAACCGGCAAGGCCGGTCCATGGTCATCGAACCAGCCGCAACGAAGCCTCGGTTGAAGACGCGAAGCCAACGTTTAAAGGGGGGTCATGAAAACCACCGGCGCTTGACATAAAAAACCAGGGAGCTGCACCACAGTCGGTCAGCTCCCTGGGAGGTTTCGTTTCAGACGGTGCGTCTATTTCTCCTCAACAAAGGCGCCGTCTGTGACACGGTAAACGGAAAAGCCAATGCCCGTGGCATCCCCGTTGTCATCAAAGCTGATATTTCCCAGGGGGGTCTCAACGTACTCTGATTTGAGGGCCTTGACAACGGCATCATACTCCGTGGAACCGGCTTTTTCAATGCCGTTGAGCAGGGCCTGGGCAGCTGCATAGGCGGCGTCAAAAAAGGCACCGGGGTCTTTTCCAAACGTTTCCTGGTGCTCTTTCTTGGCCGTTACGGCCAGCTCGTTCTGGGAGATGTCCTTGGGGCCCGTGGCATAGACGCCTTCGGCATATTTGCCGGCCACCTTGATGAAGGTGTCGTCCTTGACGCCGTCACCGCCCATGAAAAGGGTCTTCATCCGTCTTTTCCGCATCAGGCTGACGATCTTGGAGGCCTCGGGGTGGTACCCGCCCCATATGACGAGTTCGGGTTTTTCACGCCTGACCTTCATGACGATGGCAGTGTAGTCCACGGCACCCGGGGTGACCCCTTCGAAGAGAACCACCTCAACCCCGGCTTCGGTAAAGTATTTTCTTGCCAGTTCGGCCTGTCCCTTGCCGTAATCCCCTTTGTCGTGTAGAATGGCAATTTTCTTCACATCGAGCTCTTCGGTTGCGAATTTCACCTGGAGCTGGGCCTGCATGGCATCGTGGGCAATGGTTCTGAAGAAATTGGGATACTCCCCGGAAAGGGTCAGGGCCGGGTTGGTCGCCGAAGGGGACATGGCAACGACCCCCGCGTTTTTGTAGATGCCCATGGCAGCCTTGGTGGCGCCGCTGCAGATATGGCCGAGCACCACATCCACCCCGTCGGAGACAAGCTTTGTGGCCGTATTCCCCGCAACTTCCGGCTTGCAGGCATCGTCTTCGATCAAGAGCTCCACTTTTTTGCCGAGAACACCGCCACTGGCATTCACCTTTTCAACCACAAGTTTTGCCGCGTTCACCGATGGCAGACCGTAGGATGCCAGGTCGCCGCTGTGTGCCCCTGCAACACCGAGTTTGATGGTATCTGCCGCAAAGGACGTTCCTGTGAATGCAGCCGCGGTTAACAAAGTCACTGCCAGAGCAGCAAAGTGCTTACCCATTTTTTTCATGACACTCTCCCATTTGAATTTAGTTTATATTAAAATCCACCATAATAATCTAAGTTCTATACTGATTCATTGCTCCCGGTCAAGGGAAAACACATTTTACGATCAAACTCGAGAATCGTGATTTTTTTATAACGGCCATGAGCAGCGTGCTCACAACAAAGAGATGGTCGTAGACGCGGAGCCAAGTCGAATTAGAGGCAGCCGGTTCGGGGTTTTGCCCGTAGCGGTTTTGAGCGGCAGCTGTGAGCACGGATGCTCAAGACAGCTGCCGC
>DATFJZ010000116.1:0-2849 GCA_035268945.1 Desulfobacteraceae bacterium
ATGAAAACAGGATGCTATACCGCTTTAATAACACCGTTTAACAGCGATGGCGAACTTGACAGCCAGGGGCTTGATCAGCTCCTGGAATTTCAGATTACCAACGGCATCACCGGAATTCTCGCCGTTGGCACAACCGGTGAAAGCCCTACCCTGCAATGGAAGGAACACAACGAAATCGTTGCCACCGTGGCAAAAAAGACAAAAGAGAAGTGCATCTGCATTGCCGGGGCAGGAAGCAACAACACCAGCGAGGCCCTGGAAGCTGTGGAAAACGCCGCCGCGAATGGTGCGGAAGCGGTGCTGCTGGTGGATCCTTACTATAACGGCCCAAGCTCCCTTGAAATCCGGCGGGAATACTACGAGCCCGTGGCAGAAAAATTTCCCGGAACAGAGATCATCCCCTATATTATTCCCGGAAGAACCGGCGCCCAGATGTTACCCGAAGATCTTGCCATTCTTGCCCAAAAGCACAAAAATGTCGCTGCTGTCAAGGAGGCAACGGGCAGCCTCGAAAATATGAAACGCACCAGGG
Source organism: Desulfobacteraceae bacterium (assembly GCA_035268945.1). Classification (GTDB taxonomy): domain Bacteria; phylum Desulfobacterota; class Desulfobacteria; order Desulfobacterales; family Desulfobacteraceae; genus DATFJZ01. The sequence continues at coordinate 533 of DATFJZ010000116.1, forward strand.
AATGCTGCGGCAGGGATTTCACGATCATGTCCGGGGATGACGGCCTGGTTTTCAAAATCATGTCAGACCCCGCCATCAAGGCCTCCGGCGGCATCTCCGTCATGTCCAACATCGCTCCCGGCGCCATGACAGAGCTGGTAATGCTGCTGAACCAGGGAAGAACAAAAGAAGCCGAAGCTCTCAACAATGCCCTTTCCCCCCTCCTCGGCCTGGTAACCGTCACCACGGAAGAGATCACCCCCTTTGGCAGAATCCCCTGCAGGGCCAGAAATCCCATTGCCCTGAAAACCCTTATGCAGATTTTGGGCCTGCCTTCTGGCGGGTGCAGAAGACCTGTGGGCAGAATGACAAAAAGCGGGCTGGAGATTGTTGTTGCTGCGGCAAAGAAGGTTCAGAACAGCAACCCTGAAATTTTCAGTCCCCTGGCCGATTTTTTCAACATTGATGTTGATGAAAGACTGGAAAACCCAGATTACCGGAAAGATCTCTGGTACGACTATTGATGAACCGAGAGCCTGTTTCAATATTCAGGTTCTGACAGGGTCGGGGATGGGTCATGATGCCGCCTTTGGCATAATGCTATGAACGATAAAAAGGGGAGAGACAACGGTCTCTCCCCTTTTTTTTCAATGGTCAACTCTCACCCTTGAGGCCGTCAGGGCCTGGCCCATCCAGCAGAGGTGAAGCAGCAGCCCTGCCGTTTTTACCCGGCCGGAGTGTCGTCCTTCTTGACCCGGATAATATCCCCTTCACCAAAAAGAGTGGACCTCATCCATTCAAAACCGAACTGAAGCAGCTTCACCTCGTCGTTTTTTATCTCCTCAATGAGGTTTTCATTGTACTCATACCGCGACAGAAAAGTGCTTTCAAAAACAAACTTCCGGAACTTGTCGATATTATAACAGGCCAGAAAAAACATCTGTTTGCTCTGCTCGGAAAGCTTTATGGAATCGGGAACCGATTTTTTGCGAACAATGAGGTCTGTCCATCCGGCATTGACCTTGTCCCGGAGGTCGATGCCCTGGTCTTCCCGCCATTCTCCGACGGTCCACTCCTTATCCTCTTCAAACCCCTTGCAATGGTCCTCCTTGACGGTAAAAAAGAACTCATCCTCATCGGAATGGTCGCTGGCATAACTCAAAGAACCGACCCCCAGGGGGTAATACCGGCAGGTTGTGGGTCGATCTTCATAGATGATGCATCCCTCTTCATCCTTGACAAAGGGGCATGACTTTCGCTCATCATCCAGCAGCTTCAGTGTCACAACGGGAAGGTCCGCTTTTTCAAGCAGGTGCAGGTCGGTATAGATGGCCAGAAACTCTTCCGAGGAGAGATCCAGTTTTTTTCTCATGGTGAGAATGTCATAGGGGGTCAGCATGATATTGATTCCCCTGCAGCAGTCGGTGAAACAGCTGATCCCCTTATGGCATTTAAATTTAAAGGTGCTGTTGCGGGTCATCTGGACCGGCAGTATGGCAGCATTGTTGTTATCTTCAGACTTGGTGCTCATCCTGGACTCCTTAAGGTGTATATCAACGTTGAACCCGGGGGTTCTCCGCCGGGGTCGGGCTTGTTCCATTGCATTATTCCAGCGCATTAATATAATTAATATGCCGGCAATGTCAATCTAAATTCATTTTACCCCTTGACAGAACGGCCAGAAACAAATATTTTGAGCATATACTCATTTGAAACCAAAGGAGAGAAACATGATAATCACCATTGCCAGCGGCAAGGGCGGAACCGGCAAAACAACGGTCAGTGTCAATCTTGCCGCCTGCGCAAAAGACGACGATGCCGAGGTTTTTGACTGTGATGTTGAAGAACCCAACGCCCATCTCTTTCTAAAGCCCCTACAGCTTGCATCGGAAGAGATATCCGCCATGGTCCCGGAAATTGACAGGGAAAAATGCACCCTGTGCGGCGAGTGTGAAACCATCTGCCAGTTCAGCGCCATTGCCATTGTGGCCGAAAAGATAATGACCTTTCCGGAGATGTGCCATTCATGCCGGGGATGCGCCATGGTCTGTCCGGAAAATGCCGTGACAGAATCATCAAGGCTTCTGGGCATGCTGAAACAGGGAAGAAACAGGGAGGGAATAAAACTCACCTGGGGAGAATTGCGGGTTGGAGAAGCAATGTCACCGCCCCTCATCGAGCAGGTAAAAGGGCGAATCAACAGGGAAAAGATCAATTTTGTGGATGCCCCTCCGGGCACATCCTGCCCTGCCATCGAGGCCATGCGGGATTCGGACTACGCCCTTCTCGTTGCCGAACCCACCCCCTTTGGCCTCAACGACCTGGCCCTGACCGTGGA
>DATFJZ010000117.1:0-2846 GCA_035268945.1 Desulfobacteraceae bacterium
CTGGTCCTCAAACAGCTTGATTTTCTTAACGCATGGCAGGGCAAAAAGCCTGATCTCCTTTGGTTCTCAATGTTCCTGACCGACCAACCGTTGAGGGCTCTTAATCGGTTATCTCAGAAAAAACTGGATCATCGAGTTTAACCTTTCCTTTACTGTACCCATTGCCGCAACGCGGAAAGCATGTAAAAAGACCAGTAGCAATGGTATATTTTATTGTTTCTATGGCCCTTACGCCTTTTTTACAACAGAACATTTAAGGTACATGGCGCCGAAGCCTTTGATCTTACAGGAAATATCGTGGTCATTCACAGGGTCATCAAGGAGTGTGATATTTTTGACCTTCGTACCCAATTTGATTTTGTCATTCCCGGCCTTAAGATCTTTGATGGTGGTGACGGTATCGCCATCCTGCAGAGGAGTGCCATTGGCATCGAGGAATCGTGGGGCATCTTCCGAGGGTGTATCAGAAGCCTGATCAGGTGCCCACTCATGAGCACATTCAGGGCATATCCACAGGAGCCCATCGGGGTAGGCATAAGGTGAGTTACATTTGGGACACATATTTTCTTCAACTGACATAGCATAATTCCTGGTTGATTATATAAACTGGTTTATAGTACTTTTTTCATGCAGAGATCCTCTAATCCAGAACATCCCGTTCCAGGTCGATATGGTGCTTTTTCATGCGCTTCCACACCGTTACCCGGCTGACTCCGAGACGTCTTGCCGCCTCTGCCTGATTGCCGTTGGTCTGTTTCAAGGTGGTGACAAGGCTGCTGCGCTCGTTGTCCTGTTCCGGGCCTTTGGACGCAAGATTCGCCGACGGCCATTTTTCCTGGCTGAGCTTGTCTGGAAGATGCTCCACACCGATGCAGTTTCCCTGGCACAAAACAAAGGCATACTCCAGGGTATTCCGCAGCTCCCGGACATTCCCCGGCCATGGGTAGGCCATCATCAACTTCATCGCCCCGGGTGTCAACCCGAGAATCTTTTTGCCCGTTTTTCTGGCATTGACATTGACAAAGTGCTGTACGATCAGGGGAATATCCTCTGTTCGTTTCTCCATGGCCGGGCAGGTGATGGGGAAGACGTTGATCCGGAAAAAGAGATCCTCCCTGAATTTTTTTTCGGTCATGAGCTCTTGGAGATTCCTGTTGGTGGCCGTGATGATCCTCACATCCACGGCAATGGAGCGGTTGTCTCCGACCTTTTCAATTTTTTTCTCTTCAAGGACCCGCAGGAGTTTCACCTGGGTTGCCATGGGGAGATCGCCGACTTCATCCAGGAGGATGGTTCCCCCGTGGGCCGCCTCAAACCGGCCGATCCTGTTTTTGTCAGCGCCTGTGTAAGCCCCTTTGACATGGCCGAACAATTCGCTTTCCAGCAGGCTCTGGTTCAGGGAGGCGCAGTTCACCTTGATAAAGGGCTTGCTCTTCCTGGGGCCGGCTTCGTGCACAGCCCTGGCCACCAGTTCTTTTCCCGTACCGCTCTCCCCGAGGATCATCACAGGGGTGTCGGAAAAGGCCACATTCTCGATCAGTTCAAACATGGCCTGCATCACCGGTGTTTTGCCGATGATGCCGTAGAACCCGTCGTCGATGTGGTAGATCCTTCGAATGGACGAGAGTTCGTTCTGAAATTGAATGTTTTCCGTTCTCTCCTTGAGGGTCTCCACCGCCCCGATGGCATTTCCCTGATCGTCGTAGAGCACAGAAGCACTTTTAAACACCGGTATGGAGCGGTTCTCCTTGTTGGTGATGAGACATTTCTTCTCTTTCATCACCCCCCTGGAAAACAGCCCGCACCAGTCCTTCCCCGTTCCCTTGCCGATGGTTCTGCATCCGGTACAGTTGAGAACCCGGCAGGTCTTGCCGAGGAGTTCCTGTTCACTGTACCCGGTCATGAGCAGGGTGGTCTGGTTGGCAGCGAGAATTTTGCCCCCGGAATCCACAATAATAAACCCTTCCTGGGCAGCATCGATGATGGTTTGCCACTGTTTTCCAATGTCCATGGAACCTCCTTTCGTGTGTTAACCTATAAAGTTAACACGTTCCTCCCACAGGAGCAATGGAAAATCTTTTCAGTGAACCTGTTGATTTGACCGAAGTTATGATCGAGGCCTTTTTTTACAAGGTCCCCAGGACATGGCCGTTATTTCCATTTACGGCATATCCATTGCCTGGCGCATACCCTGGTTGTTGAGGATTTTCTCTACCAGGGCATCATCCAGGTCCAGGTTGAAAAACCGGCTGTAAAACTGTCTTATTTCCGCTGTAAGGTTCATATCGGAAAACAGGTCCGGATAAACGGTCATGGCGGTCCACAGGATGGCCAGGGGGGTCTCCAGGCTGCCCGGATGCCCCCAGCGGGAAATCCCCACAGGGATGGGAAATACCTTTTTTTCCCGTACCGCTGTAACGGCGGCCCATTTTTTATCCTGCAGAATCTCTTTGTCCACCCCGGCTTCATTTACAATGATGACCTCCGGGTTCCAGAGCAGTATCTGTTCCATGCCGGCAAAATGCTTTTCCCCCCTGGCCTGCAGTTTCTGTCCCACTGACACATTGATGACACCGGCGGCCCGGGTCCAGTCCGCCTCGATGGTGCCCGGCGCATCGGTCCGCCTTGCTTCATTCACGGCATGGTACAGGCGCACCCGGTCCTGTTTTAGCATCCGGGCGGTGCGCTTTTCCACCTGTTTGATCATATCCCGGTAATACCGGGTGTAGGCAAGGGCTTTTTCCTTGCGGCCGCATATTTTTCCCATCATCTCAATGGTGGTCATCTGCTCTGCCATGTTCCGGTACCCTGCCACAAACCAGGGCAGGCCAAACCGCTCCAGTTTC